>NZ_BAAHAF010000118.1:0-18962 GCF_054777815.1 Angustibacter speluncae
GGGCGGCCCCGAGGCGGCGGCGCGCGAGGCCCGCTACGCCGCCCTGGACGCCGCGGGCGACCGGCTCGTCGCCGCCGCGGAGGTGCTCGGCCACACCCTCGACGACCAGGCCGAGCAGGTGCTGCTCGGCCTGGCCCGCGGGTCCGGGGCCCGGTCGCTCGCCGGGATGCCCGCCGTCCGCGGGCGGTACCGCCGTCCCCTGCTCGGGGTCGCCCGGGCGGTCGTCCGGCAGGCCCTCGCCGACCAGGGCCTGGACGCCTGGGACGACCCTGCCAACACCGACCGCGCGACGGCGCGGGCGCGGGTGCGGCACGACCTGCTCCCCGCGCTGGAGCTGGGCCTCGGGCCCGGGGTCGGTCGGGCGCTGGCGCGCTCGGCCGACCTGCTGCGCGAGGACGCCGAGGCCCTCGACGCGCTCGCGGAGGCGGTGGTCGACGAGCTGCCCGCGCTCGCGGACGGCGTGCCGGTCGGGGCACTGGCCGACGGGGCGGACGCCGTGCGCCGCCGCGCGCTGCGCCGGCTGCTGGTGCGCGCCGGCTGCCCCGCCGGAGCGCTCACCCGCGACCACGTGCTCGCCGTCGACGCCCTGCTCGTCCGCTGGACGGGCCAGGGCGAGGTCGCGCTGCCGGGCGGTGTCCGGGTGCGGCGGGCGTCTGGGATGCTGTCGCTCGTCCCAGCGCCCGGACGCGGCTGAGGCACCCCCTTCCCGACTCGCGAGGAGCACCCGCCGGTGGACGCCGACGACATGGGCACCGACCTCTCCGAGGTCCTCATCAGCGCCGAGCGCATCAGCGAGCGGCTGGCCGAGATGGCCGCCGAGGTCGACCGCGACTACGCGGACCGCGACGTCCTGCTCGTCGGGGTGCTCAAGGGCGCCGTCATGGTGATGGCCGACTTCGCCCGCGCCCTGCACTCGCCGGTCCAGATGGACTGGATGGCGGTGTCGTCGTACGGCTCGGGCACCAAGTCCTCGGGCGTGGTGCGCATCCTCAAGGACCTCGACACCGACATCTCCGGCCGGCACGTGCTCATCGTCGAGGACATCATCGACTCGGGCCTGACGCTGTCGTGGCTGATCGCCAACCTCGGCTCGCGCGGCCCGGCCTCGGTCGAGGTGCTCACGCTGCTGCGCAAGCCCGACGCCGCGAAGGTCCAGGTCGACACCCGCTACGTCGGCTTCGACATCCCGAGCGAGTTCGTCGTCGGCTACGGCCTCGACTACGCCGAGCGCTACCGCAACCTCCCCTTCGTCGGGACGCTCGCGCCGCACGTCTACGGCGGCTGAGCGCCCCCACCCCGTCGGAACCGGGACCGGCGTCCGGGCGTTGCTCCTGACGGGCACCGGCACGAACCCCAGGTGTACCGTTTTCGCAGGTCAGGACCGACAGAAGGGACGGGGGCCTGGCACCCCCGACGATCCGGCATGGACTTCAGGCGTTTCTTCCGCGGCCCCGCGTTCATCGTGGTGCTGGCCCTGCTGCTGCTCCTCATCGGCACGCAGATCTTCTCCCTCGGCGGCTTCCAGCGCATCGACACCGCCGACGGCCTCACCCTCCTCGAGGAGGGCAAGGTGGCCGAGGCGAAGATCGTCGACCGCGAGCAGCGCGTCGACCTCGTCCTGCGCGAGGACTTCGAGGACAAGGGCAGGCAGGTCCAGTTCTTCTACGTCCAGCCGCGCGGGGTCGACGTCGTCGACGCCGTCACCTCGGCGGACCTGAAGGAGCCGTTCACCGACGAGGTCCCGAAGGACTCGTGGTGGGGCACCCTGGCCATCACGCTGCTGCCGGTGCTGCTCCTGGTCGGCCTGTTCTGGTTCATGATGAGCCAGATGCAGGGCGGCGGCTCCCGCGTCCTGCAGTTCGGCAAGTCCAAGGCCAAGCTGGTCAGCAAGGACACCCCGCAGGTCACCTTCGCCGACGTCGCCGGCGCCGACGAGGCCGTCGAGGAGCTCGTCGAGATCAAGGAGTTCCTGGCCGAGCCGGCGAAGTTCCAGGCCGTCGGCGCGAAGATCCCCAAGGGCGTCCTGCTCTACGGCTCGCCCGGTACCGGCAAGACGCTGCTGGCCCGCGCGGTCGCCGGCGAGGCGGGCGTGCCGTTCTACACGATCTCCGGGTCCGACTTCGTCGAGATGTTCGTCGGCGTCGGCGCCTCCCGCGTCCGCGACCTGTTCGAGCAGGCCAAGGCGAACGCGCCCGCGATCATCTTCGTCGACGAGATCGACGCCGTCGGACGCCACCGCGGCGCCGGCATGGGCGGCGGCCACGACGAGCGCGAGCAGACGCTGAACCAGCTGCTCGTCGAGATGGACGGGTTCGACGTCAAGACCAACGTCATCCTGATCGCGGCGACCAACCGCCCCGACATCCTCGACCCCGCGCTGCTGCGTCCGGGCCGCTTCGACCGCCAGATCGCCGTCGAGCCGCCCGACATGGCCGGCCGCGCGCAGATCCTCAGGGTCCACGGCAAGGGCAAGCCGCTCGCCGCCGACGTCGACCTCGAGGCCGTCGCCCGCCGCACGCCGGGCTTCTCCGGCGCCGACCTGGCCAACGTGCTGAACGAGGCCGCCCTGCTCACCGCGCGCACCAACGCCAAGCTCATCGACGACGCCGCGCTCGACGAGGCGATCGACCGCGTCATCGCGGGTCCGCAGAAGCGCACCCGGCTGATGAACGAGCAGGAGAAGAAGATCACCGCCTACCACGAGGGCGGCCACGCCCTGGTGGCCGCGGCGATGCGGCACACCGACCCGGTCACCAAGGTGACCATCCTCCCGCGCGGCCGCGCGCTCGGGTACACGATGGTGATGCCGCTGGAGGACAAGTACTCCACCACCCGCAACGAGCTGCTGGACCAGCTCGCCTACGCCATGGGCGGTCGCGTCGCGGAGGAGCTGGTCTTCCACGACCCCACCACCGGCGCCTCGAACGACATCGAGAAGGCCACGGCCACGGCGCGCAAGATGGTCACGCAGTTCGGCATGAGCGAGCGGGTGGGTGCGATCAAGCTCGGCTCCGGCTCCGGCGAGGTCTTCCTCGGTCGCGACATGGGCCACGAGCGCGACTACTCCGAGGGCGTCGCGTCGATCGTCGACGAGGAGGTGCGCAAGCTCATCGAGGCCGCGCACGACGAGGCGTGGGAGGTGCTCACCGAGTACCGGCAGGTGCTCGACGACCTCGTCGTCGCGCTGCTCGAGCAGGAGACCCTGAACAAGGACCAGCTCGCCGAGATCTTCTCGCCGGTCGTCAAGCGCGACCTGCGGCCGGTCTGGCTGTCGGCCGACAACCGCGCCGTGTCCGACATCCCGCCGGTGATCAGCCCCAAGGAGCGCAAGTCGTTGAACGGCAAGCCGTTCGACCAGCACGCCCCGCAGGACCAGGCCGCCGAGGCCGGCGAGCCGAACCTGCCGGGCTGGACGCCGGGCGAGACCGTCCCGCGCCCGCCGAGCGCCGGGGAGTAACCGGCCCGTGGACGAGCGCGAGGGCACCGGGGACGTCGGCCCCGGCCCGGTCGACCTGCCCCGCATCGAGGCGGCCGTGCGCGAGATCCTGCTCGCGGTGGGGGAGGACCCCGACCGCGACGGCCTGGTCGAGACGCCGGCGCGCGTGGCGCGGGCGTACGCAGAGATCTTCGCGGGGCTGTCGATGCGCGCCGAGGACGTGCTGAAGACGACCTTCGACCTCGGCCACGACGAGATGGTGCTGGTCAAGGACATCGAGGTGTACTCGACCTGCGAGCACCACCTCGTGCCGTTCCACGGCGTCGCGCACGTCGGCTACATCCCCTCTCCCGCAGGCAAGATCGCCGGCCTGTCGAAGTTCGCCCGGCTGGTCGAGGTGTTCGCCCGCCGGCCCCAGGTGCAGGAGCGGCTCACCTCGCAGGTCGCCGACGCGATCATGGAGATCCTCGAGCCGCGCGGCGTCATCGTCGTGATCGAGTGCGAGCACCTGTGCATGTCGATGCGCGGCGTCCGCAAGCCCGGGTCGCGCACCGTCACGTCCGCGATGCGCGGCCAGATGCGTGAGGCCGCCACCCGGGCGGAGGCGCTCAGCCTGATCCTCGGCCGGTAGCGGTGACCGACGTGGAGGTGCCCGTCACCCCCGCAGCGCTCACCGAGCGCGCGGGCGGCCGCTGCCTGGTCATGGGCGTGGTCAACGTGACCCCCGACTCGTTCAGCGACGGCGGCGAGTGGTTCGAGCCGGACGCCGCGATCGCCCACGGACTCGACCTGCTCGCCCAGGGGGCCGACCTGCTCGACGTCGGCGGCGAGTCGACCCGCCCGGGCGCGTCGCGGGTGCCCGTGTCGGAGGAGCTGCGCCGGGTGCTGCCCGTCGTCACCGAGCTCGCGTCGTCGGGCGCGGTGGTGAGCGTCGACACGATGCGCGCCGAGGTCGCGAGCGAGGCGCTGGCCGCCGGCGCCCGCGTGGTCAACGACGTCAGCGGCGGGCTCGCCGACCCCCACCTGCCGCACGTGGTGGCCGACGCCGGGGTCACCTACGTCGCGATGCACTGGCGCGGCCACAGCACCGAGATGGACGCGCTGGCGCGCTACGACGGGCCGGACGGCGTCGTGGGTGGCGTCCGCGACGAGCTGGCACGACGCGTCGAGGCGCTGCAGCAGGTCGGCGTCGCCCCGGACCGCCTCGTGCTCGACCCCGGGCTCGGCTTCGCCAAGAGCGGCGACCAGAACTGGGAGGTGCTGCGCGGGCTCGAGGAGGTCGTCGGGCTCGGCCACCCCGTGCTCGTCGGCGCCTCGCGCAAGCGGTTCCTCGGCCACCTGCTCGCCGACCCCGACGGCGTCCCCGCGGTGCCGACCGCGCGCGACGCCGCGACCGCGGCCACCAGCGCGCTCGCCGCCGCGGCCGGCGCGTGGTGCGTGCGCGTGCACGACGTCCCGTCCTCGCTCGACGCGGTGCGGGTGGCACGGGCGTGGCGCGCCGGGGGCGCGTCGTGACCGCCGTGCCGGGGTTCCCCGATCGGATCGAGCTGATCGGCCTGCGCGCCAGGGGTTTCCACGGGGTCTTCGAGTTCGAGAAGCGGGAGGGCCAGGACTTCGTCGTCGACGTCGTGCTGCACGTCGACTCGCGCCGCGCCGCCGCGACCGACGACCTGGCCGACACCGTGCACTACGGCGACCTCGCCGAGCAGGTGCACGAGGTCGTCACCGGCGAGCCGGTCGACCTGATCGAGACGCTGGCGTCGCGCGTCGCCGACCTGGCGCTCGCGCAGGCCGGCGTCGGGGCGGTCGACGTCGCGGTGCACAAGCCGCAGGCGCCGGTGCAGGTGGCGTTCGGCGACGTCGTCGTGCGCGTGCACCGCCGGCGGGACGACCGATGAGCCGGCCGCTGCCCGAGGTACCCGTGGTGCTGGCGCTCGGGTCGAACCTGGGCGACGCCGCCGCCCACCTGCGCGGGGCCGTCGCCGACCTCGCCGCCACCGACGGGCTGACGGTGCACCGGGTCTCGCCGGTCGTCGAGACCGACCCCGTCGGTGGTCCGGAGCAGGGGGTCTACCTGAACGCGGTGGTGCTCGCGTCGACCACGCTCGGGCCGCTCGAGCTGCTCGCCCGGTGCCAGCAGGTCGAGGCCGACCACGACCGGGTCCGCGAGATCCGTTGGGGGCCGCGGACGCTCGACGTCGACGTGCTCACCTACGGCGAGACGCTCGACGACGACGAACGCCTGACCCTGCCCCACCCGCGCGCGCACGAGCGCGCCTTCGTGCTGGTCCCGTGGTCGCTCGCCGACCCGGACGCGGTGCTCCCCGGGCCGGACGGCGGTCGGGTCGCCGACCTCGCCGCCCGTGCGGCCGACCGCGACGGCGTGCGGCCGCGCCCCGACGTCGTGCTCGCCGCGGGGGGTGCGTGGTGAGGGGGACGCAGCCGCGGCACCTGCTCGTCGGCGCCGGTGTCGCCGCGGTGCTGGGCTTCGTCGTGGCCCGCTGGGTCGAGTCCTCCGGCGGCAGCCCGCTGCCCGTGCCCTGGTCGGCGCTCGCCGGCATGGTCGCGATCGCGGCCGGGGTCGTCGTGGTCGCGTGGCCCGTGCGGCGCTGGAACCGCGGCGACCGCAGCCGCCGCCTCGACCCGCTGCGCGCCGCCCGCGCGGCCGTGCTCGCCAAGGCCGCGAGCCTGAGCGGCGCGATCCTCGTCGGCTGGTTCGCCGGCCAGGGCGCCGCGACCCTCGGCGACCTCACGATCGAGCCCCGGCGCGACCGGTTCGTGCTCGCGATGGTCGCGGTGCTCGTCGCGACCCTCGTGCTCGTGGCCGGGCTGGTCGGGCAGCGCTGGTGCCGCCGCCCGCCGGACGAGGACGAGCAGCAGCGCGGGTGAGCGCGCACCCGTCCGGCAGGACGCCGGGCCCGCCCGAGCCGCCCGTCGTCGCCGTCGTGCTCGCGGTCCGCGACGTCGAGGAGTTCGTCGTCGACACGCTGCGCAGCGTGCAGGCCCAGACCGAGACGCGCTGGATCGCGGTCGTCGTCGACGACGCGAGCACCGACCGGACTGTCGCGGTGGTCGAGGAGCTCGCCGACCCGCGCATCGAGGTCGTGCGCCGTGCGACGGCCGGCGGGTCCGGCGCCGCCCGCAACGAGGGCCTGCGGCACCTGCCGGGGGAGGTCGACCTGGTCGCCTTCCTCGACGGCGACGACACCTGGGAGCCGGACGCCCTGGAACGCCTGCTGGCGGCGCTCGAGGAGCGACCGGACGCCGTCGGCGCCTACGGCCTGGCCGAGTACGTCGACCGGGCCGGCGCCGTGGTGCACCGCGGCGCCCACCCCCGCCTGCAGCGTGCGCGACGTCGCGTGCGCGGGTGGGACCTGGTCGACGTCCCCGCCGCCGACGACACCACGTTCGACTCGCTGGTGGTCGCGGGCACGATCTGGCCGGCGGCGGTGGCGCTCCACCGCAGGGCCGTGGTGGAGCGGGTCGGTGGGTTCGACGACGCGCTGCGGCTGCAGCAGGACTGGGACCTGTACCTGCGGATGAGCCGCCACGGTCCGTTCGTGGCGCTCGACCACCAGGTCGCCTGGTACCGCCAGCACGGTGGCAACGTCACGCACCGGGAGGTCGACAAGCTCTACTTCCAGGACGCGGTGCGCCGCAAGAGCTGGGAGTCCCCGGCCAACAGCGCGCAGCAGCGCCGAGCCGCGGCGAGGGCGTGTCGGGCGCTGCACCACCGCGACGTCGCGCGCACCGCCGTCGGCACGGCCAGGGCGCTGGCCGGCGGACGGGTGCGCGCGGCCGGCCAGGGCCTGGTCGCGACGGTGGTGCGGGCGGGGCAGCTGCTCGGGCCGGCGCCGCGCCGCCCCGACCGACTGCTCCTCGCGATGGGCCTGGCCGCCCGGGACGACGCCCCGTGGGACCCGCTCGGCGCTCCCCGACCGCTCCCGGCCACCCAGCGCGGTCGGCGCCGAGGGTGGTCCGGGCGGAGCGGGAGTGGCACAGTCGGGCCATGAGCACAGCACCCACCTGTCCCCAGTGCGGGCGTCCCGGCGTGCGCACCGAGCAGCTCTCGACGTCCGAGGGGGGCGACACGCGCACGGTCTGGCTCTGCGAGCTCGACCACAAGTTCACCTGAGCCGCAGGGGTCAGCGACCTGCCAGGTGCGGCAGGCGGGCCGCCAGCCGGCCCGCCGCGGCGAGCACCTCGGCGAGCACGTCGACGTGCCCCAGGAACCCCGCCCCGCGCGGGCCGTAGCCGCGCTCGTCGTCGCGCAGCCGCCGCACCTCGCCGAGCGCCAGCTCGGTGAACCGGTCCGTCCCCCACACCGTCCCGCCGTCCGCGAGACCCACGCCGTCCGCCCGCACGACCGGTACGAACGGCGCCAGGCTGGTGACCGCGAGCGGGTCGGCGGCGCCGCGCTGGTGGTGGTCGAACGAGGCGTGCGTGCGGCGCTGCATGGTGGGGTCCTGCACGAGCAGCACCGACCGGGTGTCGGGGCGGTCGACCAGCAGGCGCAGCGAGAACGCCGCGTTCTCACCGCAGTTCGTCGACTCCTCCTCGGTCGACACCAGCCCGGCCGGGACGTCGTGGTGGCGTTGCAGCAGCTCGGCGAGCACGGAGGCCTCCGTCCGGCCGTCCGGGTCGACGTCCGCGTGACGGGTCGACGCGCGCACCGCAGCCCGCAGGTACGGGGTGGAGTGCCCGATCCCCCCGGTGACGAGCACGGACCCGACCGCACCGCGGTGCACGGCGTCGGCCGCGACGTCGAGCGAGGCGAGCACCGCGCTGCCGCACAGGACCAGTACGTCCCAGCGCCCGGCGGGGTCGAGCGCCGCCGGGTCGCGGCGCGCCAGGTAGCCGGCGACGACCTGCAGGTCGTCGACGTCGTGCGGGCTCACTCCTCGTCGGGCACCGTGCGGCGCAGCGCCGTGTGGACGGCGGCAGGGGTCAGCACGCCGACGTAGCGGTCGCCCTCGAGCACGGGCATCCACCCGGCGTCGTGCTGCACGATCTCCGAGAGCCCTTCCCGCAGCGACGATCCCACCTGGATCGTCTCCTCGAAGCGACGCACCACGTCCGCGACCGTCGACGTCTCGGGGCGACCGGTGAGGTGCCGCGCGGCGACCCAGCCGCGCAGGTTGCCCTCGTCGTCGAGGACGATCGCGTACGGCGGCGCGTTGGTGCCGGCGGCGCGGTTGCCCTGGCCGGACAGCAGCGCCCACGCCTCGCCGACCGGATCGGTGAGCAGCACGGTCGGCGGGTGCTCGAGGTCCTGGGTCTCGACCGGCGTGACGGCCAGGCGCCGCAGCCCGCGGTCGGCCCCGACGAAGTCGGCGACGAAGTCGTTGGCCGGTGTGCCGAGCACCGTCGCCGGGTCGGCGTACTGCTCGAGGACGCCGCCCTGCGAGAGCACGACGACCTTGTCGGCCAGCCGCACCGCCTCGTCGATGTCGTGGGTCACCAGCAGCACCGTCTTGCCGAGCTCGGACTGGATCTCGCGGAACTGCGCCTGCAGCCGGTCGCGCGCGATCGGGTCGACGGCGCCGAAGGGCTCGTCCATCAGCAGCACCGGCGGGTCGGCCGCGAGGGCGCGCGCCACGCCGACGCGCTGGCGCTGGCCGCCGGACAGCTCGTGCGGGTACCGCTTCGCGTACCGCGCGGGGTCGAGGCCGACCAGGTCGAGCAGCTCGGCGACCCGCTGCTGCTTGCGTCCCCTGTCCCACCCGACCAGGTCGGGGACGGTGGCGACGTTGGTCTCGATGGTCTGGTGCGGGAACAGGCCGATCTGCTGGATCACGTAGCCCATCCGGCGCCGCAGCTGCACGGGGTCGACGGTCGTGACGTCGTCGCCGTCGAGGAAGATGCGCCCCGACGACGGCTCGATCAGCCGGTTCACCATCCGCAGCGTGGTCGACTTGCCGCAGCCCGACGGGCCGACCAGGCAGACCAGGTCGCCGCGCTGCACGTCGAGGTCCAGCTCCTGGACGGCCACCGTGCCGTCCGCGTACTTCTTGCCGACGCCGTCGAGACGGATCATCGGTTCGCCGCTACGGTCGGTGGCGTGATCGCGTCCGGCGAGGTCCTGCTGGGTCTTCTCCAGCCCCGGGTTCATGCGGCAACAGTTGCCGACAACTGCCTGGTCCGCAACGACTGGGTGTGCCCCGACTACGTGACGACGCGCTCGACCGAGCTCGCCGAGGCCCTCACCCAGCACGTGCTGATCACCGTGGTGAGCGTCGCGCTGGGGGTGGTGCTGGCGTTCCCGCTGGCGCTGCTGGCGCGGCGCAACCCGGTGCTGCGGTCGGTCGTGCTCGGTGCCTCGACCGTGGTCTACACCATCCCCTCGCTCGCGCTGCTGTCGCTGCTCGTCGGGTTCACCGGCCTGTCGATCACCACGGTGGTCACGGCCCTGGTGCTCTACTCGCTGACGATCCTCGTCCGCAACATCGTGGCCGGCCTCGACGCCGTGCCCGACGACGTGGAGGACGCCGCGCGCGGCATGGGCTTCTCGTCCGGACGCATGCTCTGGCGGGTGCAGGTGCCCCTCGCCCTGCCGGCCTTCTTCGCGGGCCTGCGGGTGGCGACGGTCTCGACCGTCGCCCTCACCACGATCGGCTTCATCGTGGGGCCGTTCGGCGGGCTCGGGAACCTGATCCGCAACGGGCTCACCGGGTTCTTCAAGGCCGAGGTGCTCACCGCCGCCGTGCTGTGCGTCGCGCTGGCGATCGTGGCCGACCTGCTCATCATCGGGGCGCAACGGCTCTCGACGCCGTGGACGCGGGGGGTGCGGACGTGAACGGCCCGCTCGGCGACGCGATCGCCTACCTGACCGACCCCGCGTCGTGGTCCGGCGCCGGCGGCCTGGTCGCGCGCACCGGCGAGCACGTGCTCGTCTCGGTGCTCTCGCTCGTCGCCGCGATGCTGGTCGCGGTGCCGCTCGCGCTGTGGCTCGGCCACATCGGGCGCGGCGGCGTGCTCGCGGTGAACGCGGGCAACGCCGCCCGTGCCGTGCCGTCGTACGCGCTGCTCGTCGTCTTCGTGCTGCTGCCGAACCCGCTGGGCGCCAACACGTTCTCGTTCGTGCTGGCTCTCGCGCTGTTCAGCCTGCCGCCGCTGCTCACCAACACCTACGTCGGCGTCCGCGAGGTCGACCGCGACGTCGTCGACGCCGCCCGGGGCGTGGGCATGAGCGGGTGGCAGGTGCTGCGCCGGGTCGAGCTGCCGCTCGCGCTCCCGCTGGTGCTCACCGGGGTCCGGCTCGCCGCCGTGCAGGTCGTGGCGACCGCCACGGTCACCGGGCTCGTCGGCGGCGGCGGGCTCGGGCGCGTCATCAACAGCGGGTTCATCAACAGCGACCAGGGCCAGGTGATCGGGGCCGCGCTGGTCGTCACCGTGCTCGCGCTGCTGGTCGAGGGCGGGTTCGAGCTGGTGGAGCGGCGGTCGAGACGCCGTCGCGGGCGCACCGCCGTCCCGGGTGACGCGGTGGTGGGCACGCCGGTCCCGGCGGCGCCCGGGGTGTAACCGGATCGTGACCCTGCTCGGGATGCTCCTGTCAGGGGTCGCGTGTTCACTCTGAGCAGCGGGTGGGAGCCCGTCGGACACGCGCGGCCACGGCGCCGCGGGACACAGAAGGCGAAGGGAACCACCTCATGACCGCACGACTGCGCACCCCTGCGCGCCTGGCGCTGCTGCTCGCGGCGCCCCTGCTCGCCCTGACCGCCTGCGGCGGCGGCGACGCGTTCGAGGAGGGCGACGGCGGGTCGTCCTCCACCGGCGACGGCGGCGGCGGCGCCTCCGGCGAGCTCACCGTCGGCGGCGCCGACTTCACCGAGATGCGCGTGATGGAGGAGATGTACCGGCTCGTCCTCGAGGACGCCGGCTACACCGTCGAGGTGACGCCCGTCGGCCAGCGCGAGATCTACGCCCCGGCGCTGATCAGCGGCGAGGTCGACGTCGTCCCCGAGTACGCCGCCACCATGGCCGAGTACCTGAACCGCGAGGCGAACGGCCCCGACGCCGAGGCGATCTCGACCAACGACGCGCAGGAGACGGTCGACGCGATGCGTCCCCTCGCCGAGGAGCAGGGCCTCACCGTCCTCGACCCGTCGCCCGCCATCGACGCGAACGGGTTCTACGTGACGCAGGCGTTCGCCGAGGAGAACGGCCTCGAGACGCTGAGCGACCTGTCCGAGCTGGGCCAGCCGGTCACCATCGCCGCCGGCGACGAGTGCCTCGAGCGGCCGTTCTGCGCCGTCGGCCTCACCGAGACCTACGGCATCCAGGTCGCCGGCGTCACCGGCGACGACTTCGGCTCCGCCACCGGCAAGCAGAAGGTCGTCGACGGCGACGCGCAGCTCGGCCTCACCGGCACCACCGACGGCACGCTCGAGGCCCTCGGCCTGGTGCTGCTCGAGGACGACAAGAAGCTCCAGGCGGCCGACAACCTGGTGCCCATCGTCAACACCGAGTCCGCGTCCGACCCGGAGATCGCCGAGGCGCTGAACGCGCTGTCGGCCGAGCTCACCACCGAGGACCTCGCCGAGCTCAACGCCAAGGTCGACGGCGAGCGGCAGAAGGCCGAGGACGTCGCCCGCGAGTACCTCGAGGGCAAGGGCCTGATCGGCGGCTGACCGCACCGGTCCGTGGGCGCGGGGTCAGCCCTGCGCCCACGGACCGCGGTACAGCTCGCCCACGGGCACGGCCGCGTCGAGCACGTTGCCGGGCGGCGCCAGCGGGCACGCCCAGCGCGGGTCGTACGCGCACGAGGGGTGGTAGGCGAAGTTGAGGTCGACCACCAGCCGCGAGCCGCCGGCGTCGGTGCCGAGGTCGGCGCCCTTGGTGGTGTCGAGCAGGTAGCGCCCGCCGCCGTACCCGCCGTCCCGGGAGGTCGTGTCCCGGAACGGCACGAAGAGCCCGCCGCCGTACCCGTCGTGCCACCAGACGTCCAGGCTGCCGAGGTCACCCAGCCGCACCAGCCCCACCCGCTCGTAGGGCACGACGCCGTCGGTGCCCGTCGGCACCTCGATCCGCTCCGGCGGCGCCGGCTCGATCGGCACGACGAAGCGGAACGCCGGGTCGTAGGGGGCGACGGCCACCTCGGTCGCGCGGTGCTCGGGCAGCACCGGCGACACCGGGTGCTCGCGCAGCCGCGCGACGTGCTCGGCCACCCAGGCTCCGTGCGCCGTCGCCGGGTCGGACGACGCGCGCACGGCCGCGTAGCCGGCGGCGACCTGCCGCCGGAAGTCGGTCACCTGCAGGGCGTCGACGGCGTCGGAGCGGGTCACACCCGCCAGCCTGCCAGCGGCCCGAGGCGCCCGCAGCGCGACCGGCAGCGGCGCGGCCGGCGCCGGTGCGACCGACACGGTGTGCCTCCCACGCCCCGGGGCGGCGCGACCGTAGCCTTCCCCGGTGACTTCCCCCACGCCTGATCACCCCGTCGCGCCCCCGCGCGCGTTGCACTGGTCGGTCGGCGCGCCCCTCGGGGCCGTCGCCGGCGTCTCCGCGGCCGTCGCCGGCCTGGTGGCGGACCGTCCCGCCCTGGGCCTGCTCGGCGCCCTCGTCGCCGCCGTGCCCGCCGCCCTGGCCGGTCGCCGCGTCCCCGCCCTGCAGCGCCAGGTCGCCGAGTGCACCACCCGCGCCGAGGTGGCCCGGGCCGCTGCCGAGCTCGCGGCCGAGCGCGCCGGTGCCGCCCTGGCCGCGGCCGAGCGGGTCGTCGCCGAGCGGCTGGCCGAGATCGCCGTCGCCGAGAACGAGACCGCCCAGGTGCGGCCCTTCGTCGCCGAGATCGTCACCGTCGAGCGCACGGTCGCGCAGACCGCTGCGCCCGAGCCTGTCGCGGAGCCGGTCGACCTGGTGCGGCGCACGCCGCGGCACCGCTCGTCCGCGCCGTCCGCGGCCGACGTGGTCGTCGACCTGGTGAAGCGCACGGTGTCGCCCGCCCCGGCGCCCGCCCCCGTCCACGTGATGATGGCGCCCGCCACCGCGCGCGCGGCCGCCCCGGCGCGGGCGATGGCCTTCGCCGCCGACGCCGCGCAGGCCGGCGCCACCGACGACCAGGGCGAGGGCGACCCGACGGTCGACACCGCCGAGCTGCAGCGCATCTGGGACCTCGGCGAGGCCCCGCGGCCCCGCAGCGGCCGCGGCCGCCGGGCCCGGCTCGGCGCCGAGGTCGACGCCCTGCCCGACCGTCCGGCCCCCGTCGCCGGCATGCGCCGCCGCGCCCGCCACCGCCGCTGACGCGGGCGGGTCGACCCGCTCCTCCCGAATCGCCGCGTTCCCGGCCGTCCGACACGCTCGGACCCCCGGGAACGCGGCGATTCGGCGTCCGGGAGGAGGGGCTACTTGTCGACGTCGCCGACGACGAAGAAGGTCGAGCCGAGGACGGCGACCATGTCGGCCACCAGGCACCCGGGCAGCAGCTCCGACAGCACCTGCACGTTGTTGAACGACGCCGACCGCAGCTTCAGCCGCCACGGGGTCTTGTCGCCGCGCGAGACCAGGTAGTAGCCGTTCAGCCCCAGCGGGTTCTCGGTCCAGGTGTACCGGTGGCCCTCCGGCACCCGCAGCACCTTCGGCAACCGGACGTTCACCGGCCCCTGCGGCAGCGAGCGCAGCCGGTCGAGCGCGACCTCGGCGACGTCGAGCGAGACGTGCACCTGCTCGACCAGGCACTCCAGCCGGGCGAAGCAGTCGCCGGCCTGCCGGGTGACGACCCGCCCCGGGCCGCCGTCGGTGAACAGCTCGCCGTAGGCGAGGTAGGGGTCGTCGCGGCGCAGGTCGAGATCGACACCGCTCGCCCGGGCCACCGGTCCCGACACCCCGAAGGCGTGCACCAGCGAGGGGTCGAGCACGCCGACGCCGACGGTGCGGGCGCGCAGGATCTCGTTGTCGAGCAGCATCGCCTCGAGCCGCGACATCCCCTGGCGCACGGCGAGGATCGCCTCGAGGACGCGGGCGGTCCAGCCGTTCGGCAGGTCCTCCTTGAGGCCGCCGACCCGGTTGAACATGTAGTGCATGCGGCCGCCGGAGAGCTCCTCCATCACCGCCTGCAGCTGCTCGCGCTCGGTGAACGCGTAGAAGACCGGCGTGATCGCGCCGAGCTCGAGCGGGTAGGAGCCGAGGAACATCAGGTGGTTGAGCACCCGGTTCAGCTCGGCCAGCAGCGTGCGCGTCCAGGTGGCGCGCTCGGGCACCTCCATGCCGAGCAGGTGCTCGACGCCGAGCACCACGCCGAGCTCGTTCGAGAACGCCGACAGCCAGTCGTGCCGGTTCGCCAGCACGATGATCTGGCGGTAGTCGCGCGCCTCGAACAGCTTCTCGGCGCCGCGGTGCATGTACCCGACGACGGGCTCGGCGCTGACGATCCGCTCGCCGTCGAGCACGAGCCTCAGCCGCAGCACCCCGTGCGTGGCCGGGTGCTGGGGACCGATGTTGAGCACCATCTCCTGCGTCGGCAGGTCGCGCCCGTCGCCGACGGCGGCGCTGCCGGCGCCGAGGCCGACGACCACCTGCTCCCCGGACGCCATGCGGCGAGTCTGCCACCCGCCGGCGCCGGCAGGTGGTGGTCAGCGGCGGCCGAGCACCGGGCCGATGCGGAACTCGTGCCGGAAGCGCCACAGCAGCACCGGCACCTGCAGGAGACCCGCGCCCTCGGCGCGCGCCCGCATCATCTCCGCGGTGCGCTGCGCCGGTGTCACCTCCCAGGACGCGCGCGTGACGGCGTCCGAGGCGTTCCACATCCGGTGGACGGTGCGCGGCCGCACCACGAACCGCTCGCCGGCGCGCACCACGCGCGGCGGCGAGGCACCCAGCACCACGGTGAGCTCGCCCTCGAGCACCTCGAACCGCTCCTCCTGCCGGGGGTGCCAGTGCGCGGGCGGCGGCCCGCCGCGCGGCTGCCAGGTCGACTCGAGCACCAGCAGGTCGTCGGTGCGGTCGACCTGCTCGATGCGCTGCCTCGCCGACTCCACGAGCACCGTGCGCGCCATGCCGCCACGGTGGCAGACCCGCGCGCCGAGCACCACGGTCCGCGGGGCACCGCCCGTGACAGGATCGGAGCATGAGCACCCCGGACCCGTTCTCGCCGGAGGCGATCACCTGGACGCCGGTGTCGCCGCAGCTCGCGACGGTCCGGCTCATCGGCACCGGGATCTTCGTGCTGGTCGTCCTGGTGCCGCTGGTGGTCGTGGCGGCCCTCGTCGGCTGGTGGTGGCTGTGGCTGCTGGTCGGCGCCTGGCTGCTGCTCGGGCTGTGGCTCGCGCTGCTGGTGCCGCGGCAGGTGCGCTCGTGGGGCTACGCCGAGCGCGAGGACGACCTGCTGGTGCGGCACGGCGTCCTGTTCCGCTCGCTGGTCGTGGTGCCCTACGGCCGGATGCAGTACGTCGACGTCCAGGCCGGCCCGGTCGACCGCGCGTTCGGCCTCGCGGGCGTCCAGCTGCACACCGCCTCGCCCGGCACCGACGCGGCGATCCCCGGGCTCTCGCCGCAGGAGGCGGCGCGGCTGCGCGACCGCCTCGCCTCGCGCGGCGAGGCGAGGCTGGCGGGCCTGTGACCGTCCCGCCCCTGCCGCCCGACCCGCCGCCCGCTGGACCGCCAGCGGGGCCACCGCCCACGGGGCCGGTCGTCGCGGGGCCCGCTCCCGACCCGACCGCCGAGCTGCGCCCGGGCGACCTGCCGCCCGCCGACCGCGACGGGTGGCGCCGGCTGCACAAGGTGACCCCGGTGCTGAGGGGCTGGAAGGTCGTCGCGGTCGCCCTGGTGATCGTGGGCCAGCAGCGCGGCGACGAGCTGCTCGCCGGCAACGGCGTGCCCTCGCGCACCGAGGTGCTCATCACCCTCGGCGTCCTCGCCGTGCTCGCGGTCGCGGCGTCGGTCTGGGCGTACCTGTCGTGGCGGATGACGCGGTTCCGGGTCGACGACGGCGTGCTGCAGCTGCACTCCGGCGTGCTGTTCCGCCAGCAGCGCCAGGCCCGCCTCGACCGGCTGCAGGCGGTCGACGTCGTCCAGCCGCTGCTCGGCCGCGTCTTCGGCCTGTCCGAGCTCAAGCTCGAGGTGGCGGGCGGCGCCGGTTCGGACGTCAAGCTCGCCTACCTGCGCGACGCCGAGGCGCAGCGGCTGCGCGGCGTCCTGCTCGCCCAGGCCGCAGGGCTGAGCTACGAGGGGGAGGAGGCACCCGAGGCGCCGGAGCAGGAGCTGCTGCAGGTGCCCGTGCCGCGCCTGGTCGGGTCGCTGCTGCTGTCCGGCGGCACGATCGGCGCCATCGTCTTCCTGGTCGCCGCGGTGGTCGCCTCGACCCTGCACCCCGCCGCGCTGTTCGGCGCGATCCCGGCGGTGCTCGGCACGCTGTCGGCCTACTGGGGCCAGTTCACGCTCGGCTTCGGGTTCCGCGTGGCGGCCTCCCCGGACGGCCTGCGGCTCCGCCACGGGCTGCTCGAGACCCGCGCGCAGACCGTGCCGCCCGGACGCGTGCAGGCCGTCCGCCTGGTGCAGCCGCTGCTGTGGCGTCGCCGCGACTGGTGGAAGGTCGAGGTGAACGTCGCGGGCTACGGCGTCGGCGCCGACGGCCAGAACAAGGAGACGGTGCTGCTGCCGGTCGGCCCGCGCGGCGAGGCGTTCACCGTGCTGTCGGTGGTGCTGCCCGACCTCGGCCACCCCGACCCCGTCCGCCTGCTCGAGGACGGCCTGACGGGCCTGGCCGACGAGCAGGGCCGCGCCGACGGCTACACCTGCGCGCCGCGCACGTCCCGCTGGCTCGACCCGGTGGGCTGGCGCCGGCACGGCGTCGCGGTCACCGAACGGGCCCTGGTGCTGCGGTCCGGCCGCCTGCGCCGCTCGCTGGTGCTGGTGCCGCACGAGCGCACCCAGAGCCTCGGGCTCGAGCAGGGCCCGGTGCAGCGCCGCCTCGGCGTCGCCACGGTGGTCGCCCACAGCACCCCCGGCCCGGTGGCGCCGCGGATCGAGCACCTCGCGGCCGACGTCGCCGGTCGCCTGCTCGACGAGCAGGCCGAGCGCGCCCGCCGCGCCCGCGCGACGAGCGGCCCGGAGCGCTGGATGGAGCAGGTCGCGCCGTCGTCCGGCGTCGACCTCGTCAAGCCGGTCGACCCCGGCAGCACGACGCCGGCGGCGCCCGACGCCGCTCCGAGCGCTCGTCTGGTCGACCAGCGTGCGCGCAACCTCCTGATGGACGCGATCGACGGACTGAGTGACCACGACGACGGACTGCAGGGTGTCGGCACCGTGGAGTGCATCGAGATGTTCTTCCACGTCGTCGACGACGACGGACGGTGGCGGACGTGGCCGACCCTGACCGGGGACGAGGTCGAGCAGGTCGACCTCGTTCGCGCCGTCCTGGAAGAAGCGCGCGCGGATCGCACCTGGACCGGTGACCAGGACGTTGCGGCATCAGGGTGGCCGCAGCGGATCCAGCCCGTCGCTGCCCGCGCCGCCGCGCTCATGTACGCCCGCGGTCGGTTCAGCGAGGACTTCGAGCAGGCTGAACCGGGGGACGCGCCGGGAAGCCGTGACGGCACGACGATCGGCACGTGACGTGCTGCACCCAGGAGCCCCGCCGTCCCGCTGATCCCCCGACCTGTCGTCCCACTGGACGAGGCGTCCTGGCGTGTCACACGTGTCGTTCCGCCACTTCGGTGTCACTTCCGGCACTGAACTGAGGAAACGGACCGAGGTGGGGGTTCAGCAGCGGGCGGTGGTGTCCGCCTGGGTCAGCACGCCGTCGGTGTAGGTGAGCAGCCAGACCGTGTCGGACGGCTGCAGGTCGGCGACCGAACCCACCTCGGTGGCGATCCGCGGGGTGCCGTCGGCCCCGACCGCGCACGCGTTCTTCGCCACCACGACCCGCGGCGAGACCGGCACGGCGTAGGTCTTCTCGTCGTTCTGGTTGCGGAACGGGTCCTCGGTGAGCGGTGCCAGCGGCACGCCCTCGGCCGACACCTCGTCCTCCGACCAGTCGGCGTAGGTCCAGCGGTCGAGCCGCAGCCAGGTGGTGCCCCCGACGACCTCGGCGCTCGCGATCGTGCCCACGTCGTGCCCCCGCCCGGCCATGTCGGACGTCGGCCCGGTCTCGCTCGGGGCCGCGGACGCCGACGCCGCGCTGCTCGGCGTGCCGGACGAGGTCACCGTCACGGTGGTGGGGGAGGTGGGCTCGTCGCCGCCGCAGGCCGTCGCGGTCAGCAGCACCGTCAGGGCGCCCGCGGACGCCGCGAGCCGCGGCAGGAGGGGGTGGCGGCGCACCCGAGCACCCTGCACCGCGTCCCGGCCCGGTGTCCAACCCGCCGGCGCTCAGGCCAGCGCGTGCGTCACGGCGCCGCCCCGGGCGTGCAGCAGCCACCCGAACCCGCCGAGCCCGTCGGGGTCGGTCAGCTCGTGCACCCGGGACGCGCGCGCGAGCGCCGCCAGGTACCGCGCCGGGTGGCGGACGGCGTCCGCCGGGTCGGGTCGCGCCGGTGCCAGGCCCAGGCGGGCGAGCGCCTCGTGCTGGCGCAGCACCACCGACGGCGGCACCGCCGCG
>NZ_BAAHAF010000119.1:0-953 GCF_054777815.1 Angustibacter speluncae
CGCGGACCAGCGCCGCGGCAGCCAGCCAGCGGCGCAGCGCCTCCTCCCCGGCGCGCAGGGTGGCACGGGCGAGCGGCACCCAGGCGTCGAGCAGCAGCGCCGCGGCGTACCCGCCCTCGGCGACCGGCTCGGCGCCGGGAGTGGCCAGCACCACGGCGGGCGTCGCGGGCACGGTGGCCAGCACGCCGTGCTCGGCGCTGCTGGTGCGCACCGGCACCCCCTGCAGCGCGCGGCCGACCTCCTCGGCGGTGCGCCGCACACCGACGCGGGTCGAGCGCAGCCGGGACGACCCGCAGACCGAGCAGGTCCACCCGGGTGCGGACCGCGCGCACCACGAGCACCGTGGGGCGGCGGAGCCGTCGACGCGGCCGAGCGGCCCGTGGCAGGTGGTGCACCGCGCCGGCGCGCGGCAGGTCTGGCAGGCCAGGCCCGGCTGGTAGCCCGCCCGCGGCACCTGGACGAGCACCGGCCCGTGCGGCAGCGCCTCCCGGGCCGTGCGCAGCGCCAGCGACGGGATGCGGGCGGTGCGGGCCGCGGGGTCGCGCAGGTCGTCGTCGCCGGAGACGGTGACCCTCGCCGCGCGCCGGCGCAGCAGCGCCCGGCCCGGCTCGAGCGAGCGCGCCCAGCCCTCCTCGACCAGCTGCTGCGACTCGACCGAGCGCCCGTAGCCCACCAGCAGCGCGGCCGCGTCGGCGAGCTCGGCCCGCACCCGCAGCACCTCGCGGGTGTGCGGGTAGGGCGCGCGGGGCTCGGCGTGCAGGTCGTCGCCGTCGTCCCAGCACACCACCAGGCCGAGCTCGTGCACGGGTGCGAACGCCGCCGAGCGGGTGCCGACGACGATGCGGGCCGCTCCGCGCGCGACCGCCAGGAGCGCCGAGTACCGCGCGGACGGGCCGAGGTCGGAGCCGAGGCCGCGGTAGATCGCGACCTGGTCGCCGTCGACGCCGACGAAG
>NZ_BAAHAF010000120.1:0-6233 GCF_054777815.1 Angustibacter speluncae
CGGGGCGGCCAGGCCGACGAGCAGCGCCGCGGCGACCCGTCGGTGCCGGAGCAGCAGCCGGGGCACGGTCAGGGCAGGTCGAACGGCAGCCGCTGGCCCTCGAGCGCGTCGCGGCAGGCGCACCCGCCCTCGCCCTCGGCGGGCAGCGCGGCCGCGGCGTCGGCCACCAGGCCCTTGAGCGTCTCGACGTTGCGCCCGAACACCTCGAGGACCTCGGCGTGCGAGACCGCCGGGCCGCCCTCGATCCCGGCGTCGTGGTCGGTGACCAACGCGATCGTGGTGAAGCACATCGCCAGCTCGCGGGCGATCGCCGCCTCGGGCATCGCCGTCATGCCGACCAGCGACCAGCCCGCCGCGGCGTGCCACTGCGACTCGGCGCGGCTGGAGAACCGCGGGCCGTTCACCACGACGAGGGTGCCGCCGTCGACCGGGTCGGCGCCGCGCTCCCTCCCCGCGGCCAGCACGGCGGCCCGCCCGACCGGGCAGAACGGGTCGGCGAAGCCGACGTGGACGACGTGGCCGGCGCGCTCGTCCTGCCCGTCGTAGACGGTGTGCGCGCGGCCGGTGGTGCGGTCGACCACCTGGTCGGGGACGACGACCGTGCCGGGCCCGAGCTCGGGCCGCAGCGAGCCGACGGCGCACGGTGCGAGCACCTGCCGCACCCCGACCGCGCGCAGCGCCCAGAGGTTGGCCCGGTACTCCACCCGGTGCGGGGCGAGCCGGTGGTCGCGGCCGTGCCGGGGGACGAACGCGACGGGCCGGCCGGCGACGAGCCCGACCACCGGCGGCTCGCTCGGCGGGCCGAAGGGCGTGGTGACCTCGACCGGACGGGCGTCGTCGAGGAAGGAGTAGAACCCGGAGCCGCCGATCACGCCGATCTCGGCGCGCGGGACGTCGGGCGCGGGGCTGGTGGTCATGGCCGGGACGCTAGCCGCCGCCCCGTCGCGCCCGCACCCGTCCGGGGACCTGCTGTGGACGCGGGGCACCCGCGGGCCCGCCTGTGGACGGCGGGCGTGCCGTCAGGAGGAGGTGGCGGCCGCCGGCTTCGAGGAGCCGGTCGACGACGAGCCGCTGGACGACGAGGTGCCGGACGAGCCGGACGAGCCGGACGAGGAGGTGCCCGACGTGCTCGACGTGCCCGAGGAGGTGCTCGACGACGAGGAGGAGGCGTCGGTGGAGGTGCTCGACGACGACGTCGTCGAGGAGGACGAGCCCGAGCGGGAGTCGGTGCGGTAGAAGCCGGAGCCCTTGAACACGATGCCGACCGAGCCGAACAGCTTGCGCACCTGGCCCTGGCAGCGCGGGCACTCGGTGAGGGCGTCGTCGGTGAAGGCCTGGTGCACCTCGAAGCGGTTGTCGCAGGCGGTGCACGCGTACGCGTACGTGGGCACGGGCGGGCTCCTTCTGGGGTGGCGGTGCGCTCGCGCGGCGCGTCGGCCGCGGCTGGCACTCGGGTCGTCCGAGTGCCAATGCTAACGCCCGTGGGGCGGTGCGTCTTCCCCTCGTGCCGGTCCGCCACCCCGGCCGCCGCCCGGCAGCGCCCGCCACTGCGCGAGCCGGCCGCGGGTGCTCAGCTGGTGCAGCCGGCGCTCGGTGGCCTCGCGCACGGGGCCGGGGCAGACCACCATCAGCTGGTCGCCGCGACGCAGCCGCGTGCTCGGCTGCGGCACCAGGGAGGCGCCGTCGCGCACCACCAGGGTGACGCCCGCGCCGCCGGGCAGGCGCAGCTCGAAGACCTCCAGGCCGTGCAGCCGCGAGCCGGGCCCGACCGCCACCGTCAGCACGTGCGCGTCGATCGCCGACAGCGGCGAGGTCTCGATCTCCAGGTCCTGCGGGGTGTCGCCGGCCAGCCGCAGCCAGCGGGCCACCCGCGGCAGGGTGGGGGCCTGCACCAGCGTGAAGACCACGACGAGCACGAAGACGAGCTCGAACAGGCCGTCGGTGCCGGGTGCGGCGAGCGTCACCGGGATGGTGGCCAGGACGATCGGCACCGCACCGCGCAGCCCCGCCCAGGACAGGAACGCCTGGTCGCGCCAGCCGAAGCCGAGCCAGCTCACCGACGCCACCACCGACAGCGGGCGCGCCACCAGCAGGAGCACGGTCCCGATCACCAGGGCGGGGACGACCTGGCCCGGGAGGTCGGCCGGCGACACCAGCAGCCCGAGCAGCACGAAGAGCCCGATCTGGGCCAGCCACCCGACGCCCTGGGCGAACCCCCGGACGGTCGGGCGATGGGGCAGGTCGGCGTTGCCGAGCACGAGGGCGGCCAGGTAGACGGCGATGAAGCCGCTGAGGTGGAGCACCTGCCCGGCACCCCAGGCCAGCGCGCAGAACGCGAGCACGGCGATCGGGTACAGGCCGGACGAGGGCAGCGCGACGCCGCGCAGCATCCGGGCACCCAGCCACCCCAGCCCGAGGCCGAGGACGGTGCCGCCGGCCAGCTCGAGCCCGGCCTCGAGGACGACGAGGAGCGGGTTGTGCAGCCCCTGGCCGTCGGCGGCGGCGCTCAGGGCGACCACCAGGATCACGACCGGGGCGTCGTTGAACCCCGACTCGGCCTCGAGCATCCCGGCGAGGCGACGGGGCAGCGGCACGACCCGCAGCACGGAGAAGACCGCCGCCGCGTCGGTCGAGGCGAGCACCGCCCCGAGCAGGAACGACTGCACCCAGGGGATGCCGAGCAGCCAGTGGCCGGCGACGGCCACGACCACGACCGACACGGTGGTGCCGAGCGTGGCCAGGACCGCGGCGGGCGCGACCGACCGCCGGATGGTCGACCACCGGGTGGTGAGCCCGCCCTCGGCCAGGATCAGGGCGAGCGCGGCGTAGCCGAGCGCCGTGGTGAGCTCGTAGTCCTCGAACCCGACGCCCAGGCCGCTCTCGCCGAGGCCGATGCCGAGCGCGAGGTAGAGCAGCAGCGACGGGGTGCCGGTGCGGGTCGACAGCCGCACCGCGCCGACGGCGACCAGCAGGACGAGCGCGCCTGCGGAGACGGCGACCCCGAGGTCGTCGACGTCCATGGGCGGGCTCCCCGTCGGGTCGGCGGTGGTGCCCATCCTAGGTGCGGCGGGGGACGGGTCGCGGTGCGTCCGGCCGGTCTGCGCGGACCTGCGCCCCGCGGTCGTTACGCTCGCCGGGTGCCGGGCCTTCGACGTGTGCTGCAGGTGGCGGTGGTCCTCCTCGTGACCGTCGTCCTGGTCGTCGTGGTGTCGGTGGTGACGACCGTCCGCCGTCCGCTGCCGGACTGGTCGGGCACGCTCGAGGCGGCCGGGCTGCGCGAGGAGGTGACCGTCGTCCGCGACGCGCAGGGTGTGCCGCAGGTGTACGCGAGCAACGCCCACGACCTGTTCTTCGCGCAGGGGCTCGTGCACGCCCAGGACCGGTTCTTCGAGATGGACTTCCGCCGCCACGTCACCGCGGGGCGGCTGTCCGAGCTCGTGGGGCCGAGCAGCGACGCGCTCCAGGCCGACCAGGTCGTCCGCACGCTCGGCTGGCGCCGGGTGGCCGAGCGCGAGCTGCCGCTGCTGTCGCCTGACACCCGCGAGTACCTGCAGGCCTACGCCGACGGCGTCAACGCCTACGTCGGCGACCGCTCGCCGGGCGAGCTGTCCGCGGCGTACGCCGTCCTCGACCTCACCGGCGACGTCGCCGACATCGAGCCGTGGACGCCGGTCGACTCGCTGGCCTGGCTCAAGGCGATGGCGTGGGACCTGCGCAGCAACTACAACGCCGAGCTCGGCCGCGCGCTCGCGTACGGGCGCACCCGCACCGGGCAGGGGCAGGCCGCCGACGTCGCGCTGGTCGAGAGCCTGTACCCGCCGTACCCGACGTCCGAGCACGTGCCGATCGTCCCGGGCACCTCGACGTCCGGCTCCGCGCTGCCGGGCGGGCTGCTCGCCGACGGGGCGACCGCGCCCGCTGTGCAGGCGCAGGTGCAGGCGCCGACGTCCGACGGCCGCGTCCAGTCGGCGTCGCGCTCGTCGCGCACCGCGCTCGAGGCCGCCCAGCGCGCGCTCGACGCCGTGCCGGTGCTGATGGGCCGCGGCGACGGCATCGGCTCGAACTCCTGGGTCGTGTCGGGCACGCACACCGAGAGCGGCCGCCCCCTGCTCGCCAACGACCCGCACCTCGCGCCCGGCATGCCGAGCATCTGGTACCAGGTCGGCCTGCACTGCACCGACGTCGGCGACGAGTGCCCGTTCGACGTCTCCGGCTTCTCGTTCTCCGGCATGCCGGGGATCGTGATCGGCCACAACGCCGACATCGCCTGGGGCATGACGAACCTCGGGCCCGACGTCACCGACTTCTACCTCGAGGACGTCTCCGACGACACCTACCTGCGCGACGGCCAGCAGGAGGAGCTCGAGACCCGCACCGAGACCATCCGGGTGCGCGGCGAGGCCGACGTCGAGCTCACCGTCCGCGAGACGGTGCACGGGCCGCTGATCTCCGACGTCGTCGACGCCCTCGACACCGTCGGCGAGGACGCGCCGGTGCCCGACCCGGCACCGTTCAGCCCGGGCGGGTACGCGGTCGCGCTGTCGTGGACGGCGCTCACGCCGGGCCGCACCGCCGACGCCGTGTTCGCGCTGAACCAGGCCGGCAACTGGGACGAGTTCCGCGCGGCCGCAGAGCTGTTCGAGGTGCCGGCGCAGAACCTGGTCTACGCCGACACCGAGGGGAACATCGGCTACCAGGCGCCCGGCAGGATCCCGCTGCGGACGCCGGGCCAGGGCCTCGGCCAGGCCGACGGCACCTGGCCGCGGCTCGGCTGGGACAGCGACTACGACTGGCAGGGCTACATCCCGTTCGCCGAGCTGCCGTCGGTGCGCAACCCCCAGGAGGGGTTCGTCGTCGCGGCGAACCAGCAGGTGGTCGGCGACTCCTACCCGTACCCGCTGACCTCCGACTGGGACTACGGCTTCCGCTCCCAGCGCATCCGCGACGCGCTGACCGAGCTCACCGCCGACGGCGGGAAGGTCACCGCCGCCGACATGGAGGCGCTGCAGACCGACACGACCAACGGGCTGGCCGCGATCCTGGTGCCGAGCCTGCTCGCCGCGCCGCCGGTGTCCGAGGACTCCCCGGCCGACCGCGCGTTCACCGCCGAGGCGATCGCGCTGCTGCGGCCGTGCACCACCGGTGGCAGCACCGACGCCTGCTGGGACGGCACGCAGCCCGCGGACTCCGCCCCGGCGGCCTACTTCAACGCGGTGTGGAGCAACCTGCTGCGGCTCACCTTCGACGACCAGCTGCCCGAGGGCGCGCGGCCGGACGGCGGCGGCCGCTGGTTCGAGGTGGTGCGCGCCCTGCTCGCCGACCCGGCCAACCCCTGGTGGGACGACACGACCACCCCGACGGTGGTCGAGACCCGCGACCAGGTGCTCGGGCAGGCCCTCAAGGACGCGCGGCTCGAGCTGACCGCCGCGCTCGGCAAGGACCCGGCCAAGTGGGAGTGGGGCAAGCTGCACACGCTGCAGCTGCGCCAGCAGCCGCTCGGCGGCGACACCGTGCCGGGTCCGGTCCGCGCGCTGTTCAACTCGGGCACCACGCAGATGGGCGGCGGCACCTCGACCGTGCTGGCCACCGGGTGGGACGCCTCGTCCGACGGCTACGCGGTCAACTGGGTGCCCTCGATGCGGATGGTGGTCGACCTCGACGACTTCGACCGCTCGCGCTGGGTCGACCTCACCGGCGTCTCCGGGCACCCGTGGAGCGGGCACTACGGCGACCAGACCGCGGCCTGGGCCGCGGGGGAGACCTACCCGTGGCCGTTCGGGCGGCGCGCGGTCGAGCGGGCGGCCGAGGACACCCTCACCCTGCAGCCGGCGGACGACGAGGGGTAGCGAGGTCGACCCAGCCGGACGGCGTGAGCGCGGCGTCGACCTGGCGGTCGTGCGGCTCGCGCGGCACCCGGCCCGGTGGCAGCACCTCGTCGTCGTGCACCACGGCCACGACGAGCGGACCGACGGGGTGCGGGGCGAGCACGGCGAGCGCGCGGTCGTAGAACCCGCCGCCCTGGCCGAGCCGGGCGCCGTCCCCGCCGACCGCGAGCGCGGGCACGAGCAGCACGTCGTGCGGTCCGAGGGCGAGGTCGGCGGTGCCCGGGAGGCCGGCCGGGTCGCCCTCCGGCTCGTCGAGCCGGCGGCCGCCCGGCAGCACGTGCCCGGGGCGCGTCGGGCCGTCCGGTCCCCAGCGCAGGTCGCCCGGCCCGGCGACGACGGGCAGCAGCA
>NZ_BAAHAF010000121.1:0-55053 GCF_054777815.1 Angustibacter speluncae
CGAGGGCGGTGGTGGGCGCCGTCCGTTCGGCGTGGGGGTGAGCCGGGTCTGCGCCGGCGTCGGCGGGCTGGCCGCGGCGTACGAGCAGGCGCGCACCGCCGTCCGGGTCGGACGGCAGGTGCACGGACCGGGGGCGTGCACGCACTTCGACGACCTCGGCGTCTACCGGCTGCTCAGCCTGGTGCCCGACGACGCCGAGCTCGTCGCCTTCGCGAGCGAGACGCTGGGCGAGCTGGCCGGGGACGGCGAGCAGGCCGCCGACCTGCGCCGCACCCTCGAGGTGCTGCTCGAGACCAACGTCAACGTGGCCGAGACCTCGCGGCGCCTGCACTTCCACTACAACACGCTGCGCTACCGCATCGGCAAGCTCGAGCGGGTCGTCGGGCCGTTCACCACCGAGCCCACGCTGCGGCTCGACCTGGCCCTGGCGCTCAAGGTGGTCGCGATGCGGGGGCTGCGTCCCGGTCTGCGCCGGATCGCTCCCTGACCTCGGCACGCGCTGCCAGCGGCGCGGTGCTCCGGCTGGCAAGGATCGCCGGTGGTGCCTCCCACGGACCTGGCTAGCGTTCGGCCATCCTGCCGCCAGCGACCCGCGTCCCGCGGGTCCGTTCGAAGGACGTGCGATGGCACTCGGTCTGAGCTGGAAGAAGGTCCCCGGGTCGCTCGGCCCCGGTGAGGTGGTGGCGCCGCACGAGCGCCTCGGCTGGGGTCGCACGATCGGCCTCGGCGCGCAGCACGTCGTGGCGATGTTCGGTGCCACGTTCGTGTTCCCGCTCATCATGGGGCTCAACCCCCAGCTCGCGATCCTGATGAGCGGCATCGCGACGATCTGCTTCCTGCTGATCGTGCAGGGGCGGGTGCCGAGCTACCTCGGCACGTCGGCCTCGTTCGTCGGCGGCGTCGCGGCGATCTACGCCCAGGGCGGCACGCCCCAGGAGGTCACCGGCGCCATCCTCGTGGCCGGCGTGATCCTCGCCCTGGTCGGCGTGTTCATCCACGTCGCCGGTGCGCACCTGATCTACAAGGTGCTGCCGCCCGTCGTCACCGGCGCCGTGGTCATGCTCATCGGGTTCAACCTCGCGCCGGTGGTGGCGAACATCTACTGGCCGCAGGACCAGTGGATCGCCCTCATCGTGATGGTGTCGGTCATCCTGATGAGCGTCGGCCTGCGCGGGTTCCTCGGCCGCATCTCGATCTTCCTCGGTCTGGTCATCGGCTACGTGCTGTCGTGGGTCTTCGACCGCGTGTTCGGCCAGATCACCTCGTACAACGCGGGCATCGGCGAGGTCGACACCCACTGGCGGGTGAACTGGGAGGGTGTCAAGGAGGCACCGGTCTTCGGGTTCCCGCCCGCCACCGACACCGCCGCGGGCGTCGTCGGCTGGCACCTGCCGAGCTTCGACCTCGCCTTCGTGCTCCTGGTGATCCCGGCCGTCGTCGCGCTGATCGCCGAGAACGCCGGTCACGTCAAGGCCGTCGCCGAGATGACCGGCGACGACCTCGACCCCGTCATGGGCAGGGCGATCGCGGCCGACGGCATCGGCACCGTGCTCGCGACGTCGGTCGGTGGCTCCCCGACCACCACGTACGCCGAGAACATCGGCGTCATGGCCGCCACCCGCGTCTACTCGACCGCCGCGTACTACGTCGCCGCCGTGGTGGCGATCCTGTTCGGGTTCTCGCCGCTGTTCGGCGCGATCATCTCGGCGACCCCCGGCGGCGTCCTCGGCGGCATCACCGTCGTGCTGTACGGCATGATCGGCCTGCTCGGCGCGAAGATCTGGAAGGAGAACGGGGTCGACTTCGCCAACCCCGTCAACCTGGTACCCGTCGCCGCGGGCATCATCATCGCGATCGGCGACACCTCGCTCGCGTTCAGCGACGAGTTCTCGCTCGCGGGCATCGCCCTCGGCACGATCGTGACGGTCGTGATGTACCACGTGGCCAAGGCGGTCGCCCCGAAGCACCTGCGCGACGCCGCCGACTCGCCCAGCATCGTGGTGGGGGAGCCCGGCATGTACGAGCAGTCGCCGACCGACGGTCTGCGGGCGCCGAGGGACGGCGTGCGCGAGCCGCTGCGCAAGGACGAACCGTAGGGGGCCCCGCCCGGCGGGGGCGCCGGGGCAGGATGGGGGCATGAAGCCGTCGCCGCTGCGCTACCACCGGCCGCGCGACGTGCCCGAGGCCGTGCGGCTGCTCGCCGAGCTCGACGGCGCGAAGGTGCTGGCCGGCGGGCAGAGCCTGGTGCCCCTGCTGTCGATGCGGCTGGCCGCGCCGGCCCACCTGGTCGACCTCGACGCCCTGCCCGGGCTCGACGCGGTCGAGGTCGGGAACGGCACGGTGACGGTCGGCGCGCTCGTGCGGCACGCCGACCTGCTCACCCACGTCGGTGCCCGGCGTGCGCAGCCCCTGCTCGGGCAGGCGCTCGCGCACGTCGCCCACCCGACCATCCGCAACCGCGGGACGACGCTCGGGTCCGTGGTGCACGCCGACCCCTCGGCCGAGATGCCGGCGGTGCTGGCGCTGCTCGGCGGCAGCGTCCGCGCGGTGTCGGTGCGGGGCGAGCGCGTCGTCCCGGCGTCCGACCTGTTCGTCGGGCCGCTCGAGACCTCGCTCGCCCACGACGAGCTGGCGCTGTCGTTCACCGTGCCCGCGGCCCGCGACGGCGAGGGCACGGCGGTGGTCGAGCTGGCCCGCCGGCACGGCGACTACGCGGTCGTCGGGGTCGTCGCCGCGGTGCGGCTCGACGACGGGACGGTGGCGGGCGCCCGCACCGCGTTCGTCTCCGCGGGCGAGCTCGGCACGGTCGTCGACCTCGACGGTCCGGTCGCGGGGTCGCCTGCCGCGCAGGCCGACTGGACGGCGTGCGGCGACCTGGCGGCTGACCTGGTCGACGTCGAGCCCGACATCCACGCCACGGCGGCGTACCGCACGCAGCTGGTGCGCGTGCTGACCGCGCGTGCGCTGGCCGAGGCGGCCGGCCGCGTGCGCACGGAGGTGGCGGCGTGACGACCGACGAGGGCCTCGACGTCGAGGTCGTGCTGCGGGTGAACGGCGTGGCCCGCTCGGTCACGCTGCCGGCCCGCACCCTGCTCTCGGACGCCCTGCGCCACCACCTGCGGCTCACCGGCACCCACGTCGGCTGCGAGCACGGCGTCTGCGGCGCGTGCACGGTGCTGCTCGACGGCCGCCCGGTGCGCTCGTGCCTGGTGCTGGCCGCCTCGGCGCAGGACCACGAGGTGACCACGGTCGAGGGGCTGTCGCCGGCGGACGGCGGGCTGCACCCCGTGCAGCAGGCGTTCGTCGACTGCCACGGCCTGCAGTGCGGATTCTGCACACCGGGTTTCGTCACGACGATCGCCGCGTTCCTCGAGGAGAACCCCGACCCCACCGAGGACGAGGCCACCGAGGCCATCGCGGGCAACCTCTGCCGCTGCACCGGGTACCAGAACATCCGCGCCGCGGTGCTGCGCGCGGCCGAGCTGCGTCGCGGGGACGGGACGCCGTGACGACCCGGATGGTGGGAGCGCCCATCGCCCGCCGCGAGGACCCCCGGCTGCTGCGCGGCGAGGGCCGGTACCTCGACGACCTCGGCCACGACGCGCTGGTCGCGGCCTTCGTGCGCAGCCCGCACGCGCACGCGCGGGTCGTCGACGTCGACGTCAGCGGCGCCCTCGACGTCGAGGGCGTCGTGGCGGTCTACACCTACGACGACCTGCTCGACGGCGCCGACCCCGACGACCCCGACGCCGTGCCCGCCGTCGCCCAGCCGCTGCCGCTGCTGATCCCGCACCCGGCCCTCACCGCCCCCCGCACCGGCTACCCGCTGGCCCGCGACGAGGTGAACCACGTCGGCGAGCCGGTCGTCATGGTCGTGGCGCGCGATCGCTACCTCGCCGAGGACGCGTGCCAGCGCATCGTCGTCGAGTACGACTTCCTCACGCCCGTGGTCGGTCTCGACGCCGCGCGGGCGGCCGAGCACGCGGTGCACGACGACGTGCCCGACAACGTCGCCGCGCACCTGGTGCAGGAGGTCGGCGACCTCGACGCCGCCATGGCCGCAGCACCCCACACCCTCACCCTCGAGCTCGACGTCGAGCGGTCGGCCTGCATGCCGATGGAGGGCAAGGGCGTGCTGGCCACCTGGGACACCGACGAGGACTCGATCCGGGTGCACTCCTCGACCCAGGCCGCCACGTCGGTGCGGATGGCCGTGGCCGCCAAGCTCGAGATGGCGGCGAACAAGGTCGAGTGCATCGCGCCCGACGTCGGCGGCGGGTTCGGCGTGAAGATCGTGCACCCGTGGCCGGAGGAGGTGCTGGTGCCGTGGGCGGCGCGGCGCCTCGCCCGCGCCGGCGTGGCGAGGTCGGTGAAGTGGACCGAGGACCGGCGCGAGCACTTCGTCTCGAGCGCGCACGAGCGCGCCCAGCAGCAGCGCGTGACAGCGGGTTTCGACGACGAGGGGCGGCTGCTGGCGTTCGACCTCGAGTTCTGGCACGACAACGGCGCCTACACCCCGTACGGGATCATCGTCCCGATCATCACCTCGACCCAGGTGCTCGGGCCGTACAAGCCGGGCGCGTACCGCTGCCACGCCTACTCGATGTACACCAACACCGTCATCGTGACCCCGTACCGCGGTGCCGGCCGGCCGCAGGGGGTGTACGCGATGGAGCGCACGATGGACGCCATCGCGGCGCGGCTGGGCCGCGACCGCGCCGACGTCCGCGCGGTCAACCTGATCACCCCGGACGAGATGCCCTACGACCACCAGCTGCTGTTCCAGGACGGCAAGCCGCTGGTCTACGACTCCGGCGACTACCCGGCGATGCTCGACAAGATCCGCGCGCTCGTGGGCTGGGACGACTTCGAGGCCGTGCGCGAGCAGGCGCGCGCCGAGGGGCGCCGCGTCGGCATCGGGCTGGCGCTCTACGTCGAGGGCACCGGACCCGGGCCGTACGAGGGCGCGCACGTGGTCGTCGAGACCTCCGGCAAGGTCAAGGTCGCCACCGGGCTCACCACCCAGGGGCAGGGGCACCAGACCTCGTTCGCGCAGATCGTCGCCGACCAGCTGGGCGTACCCGTCGAGGACGTCGAGGTCGTCACCGGCGACACCCGCCGGTTCCGCTACGCCGTGGGCACGTTCGCCTCGCGCGCCGCCGTCATGAGCGGGTCCGCGATGCACGTCGCCGCCGGCAAGGTGCGCGACAAGGCGCTGCGCATCGCGGCCGACGCGCTCGAGGTCGACCCCGCCGACCTCGAGCTGGTCGACGGCGTCGCGCGGGTGCGGGGCACGGCCCCGGGCGGGGCGGGCACCGAGCTGTCGCTCGCGACGATCGCCGTGCTGTCGAACCCGTTGCGGTACGCCTTCGACCAGGCGTCGCAGGCCGCGACCCAGTTCTCGGTCGGCGACCACAGCAAGCCCCCGGTGCCCGAGGGGGAGGAGCCAGGGCTGGAGGCCACCGGCTACTACTCGCCCAACCAGAGCACCTTCGCCTCGGGCGCCCACGCCGTCGTCGTCGAGACCGACCCGCTGACCGCCGAGATCCGCATCCTGCGCTACTGCGTCGTGCACGACTGCGGCACGCTGGTGAACCCCCGCATCGTCGAGGGGCAGGTGCACGGCGGCGTCGCGCAGGGCGTCGGCGGCGCACTGTACGAGCGCATCGTCTACGACGAGCACGGGCAGGTGCTGAACGCCTCGTACATGGACTTCCTGATGCCCTACGCCACCGAGGTGCCGGCGCGGATCGAGATCGACCACCAGGAGACGCCCTCGCCGCTGAACCCGCTGGGCATCAAGGGTGCGGGCGAGGCGGGGGTGATCCCGTCGGCCGCGGTGTTCGCAGCCGCGATCGAGGACGCCGAGGGCTTCCCGGTGCGCAGCATGCCCATCTCACCGAGCGAGCTGTTCGAGCTCCGTCGCCTGCACGCCACCCGGGAGGACTCATGAGGATCAGCGGCACCGCCGACCTGCTCGCACCGCCGGAGCGGGTGTTCGAGGCGCTCAACGACCCCGCCGTGCTCGCCGCCACGATCCCGGGGTGCGAGGGCCTGCAGCAGGTCTCCGACGACACCTACGCGATGACGGTCACGGCCGGGGTGGCGTCGATCAAGGGCACCTACGAGGGACGCGTGGTGCTCGCCGACCAGCAGCCGCCGACCTCGTTCACGTTGCGCGCCAGCGGCTCCGGCGCCCCCGGCAGCGTCGACGCCACGGTCGGCGTCCGCCTCGCCGCCCACGACGGCGGCACCCGGGTCGAGTACGACGCCGACGCCGTCGTCGGCGGCATGGTCGGCGGCGTGGGGCAGCGCATGCTGAGCGGCGTCTCGAAGCGGATGGCGGGCCAGTTCTTCGGCGCCGTCGACCGGGTGATCGCCGAGGGCGTGCCGGTGCAGCAGCCGGCGGAAGCGGCGACGCAGGGGGAGCCCGCGGTCGCGTCGCCGGTGCCCGCGGTGGCGCGGGCGGCGTCGCCGGCAGCCGACACCGTGCCCGCCTGGCTCGTCCCGGCCGCGATCGGCGCCACCGCCGCGTGGGTGCTGGCGGGCGTCGCGCTCGGTTGGGCGCTCGGCCGCAGGTCGCGGTCGTGAGGGCGTTCACGGCCGCCGCGATCCAGCTGGCGCCGTCGCCCGCACCGCTGACGTCGCAGTCGATCTCGGCGAACTGCGCCAAGGCGGCCGAGTGGGTCGCCCGGTGCGTCGAGGCCACGGGCGCCGAGCTCGTGGTGCTGCCGGAGTCGGCCTCGACAGGCTTCTCGCCGGGGTGCGGCCCGGACGAGCTGTGGGACCTCGTCGACGTCGTCCCGGGCGCCCTGACCGAGCCGCTGCAGGAGGCCGCGAGGTCGACCGGGGCGTACGTGGTGTGGGGCACCTACGAGCGCGGCCCCGAGCGCGGGGTGGTGTTCAACAGCTCGGTGCTGATCGCACCCGACGGGGAGGTCGCCGGGGTGTACCGCAAGACGCACCCGTTCTGCACCGAGATCGTCTCCCGCGGAGGGTGGGTCACGCCGGGTGACGAGGTCTGCGTCGTCGACACCGACCTCGGCCGCATCGGCATGGCGATCTGCTTCGACGGCGACTTCCCCGAGCTGTGGCGCATCCAGGCCGTGCTCGGCGCCGAGGTGGTCGTACGACCGTCCGCGCTGCTGCGGTCGGCCGACATCGCCGAGATGACCTCTCGCGCAAGGGCGTACGACAACCACATCTACGTCGTGGCGGCGAACGCCACCGGTACCGACCCGGCCGGCACGCACTACTTCGGCAACTCGCACGTCGTGACGCCGACGTCGCACACCGTCGCGCGCGCGGCGAGCCACGAGTGCTGGATCAGCGCGCGGCTCGACCCGGCCGAGGCGCTGGCGAGCCTGACGCCGGGCTCGTCGGTCGCCCAGGGGTTCGACCACCTCGCCGACCGCAACCTCGACCTCGTGCGCCGCTACGCGGCCGAGCTGGCCGCTCCTGCCGCGACCTCGTTCCCATACCGCCGGGCAGGCGGCGACGACTCCGACTGAGTCCGGTTCGTCCCTGCTCGCGACGAATCGCCAGGACGCTCCGAGCCTGAACCGCCCTGTCGGGCAATGTCTTCGGCCGTACACCCGAAGGTGCTGGACACCACAGTGGCGCAGGAGCAGAGTGTGCCGCGCCTCGGGCGTCGAGCAGACAGCGCCCTGTCCGCGACCGGCCCCGCCGGTACGCCACCTGGCCACCACGGCCGTCCACCCGCGCCCAGGCAGGGAGATCCCGTGCAGCACCGTCCCGTCGTCGTCGTCCTCGCGTCCGCCGCCCTCGTCGCCGCCACAGCCGTCCCCAGCCAGGCCGCGCGCCCACCGCGGGTGGAGGTGGTCAACCAGGACGTGCTGGCCCCGTTCGGGCTCGCGCTGCAGGGCCGCCAGCTGCTCGTCGCCGACGGCTTCACCACCACGGTGTCGCGGCTGACCGATGGTGGGCTCGAACCCGTGGCCTCGCCGGAGGGCGTCGAGGACGTCGCCGGCCTGGCCGTCTCGGCCGACAAGAAGACCATCGCGTACACGACCACGACCTACTCCGCCCAGGCCTCGACGCTGGAGACGCTCGACCGCAGGGGGAACGCCGGCGCGGTGAACCTCGGCGTCGTCGAGTTCGGCGGCAACCCCGACGCCGACGTCGCCTACGGCGTCGACGACCCCGCGCCCTGCGTCGTCGAGGGGCTCGAGGGGCTCGAGGCGCCGGTCTCGTACACGGGCATCGAGGACTCGCACCCCTACGCGGTCGAGGCCAAGCCCGAGGGCGGCTGGTGGGTGGCCGACGCCGGCGGCAACACGATCCTGTCGGTGAACCGCCGCGGCAAGGCCTCGGCGCTGGCCGTCCTGCCGGCCCAGCCGTACACCTTCACGGCCGAGAGCGCCGCTGCGCTCGGGCTCGACCCGGAGTGCTTCGCCGGCGTCACCTACGCCTTCGAGGCGGTGCCCACCGACGTCGAGCGCGGTCCGAACGGCTGGCTGTACATCAGCACCCTCCCGGGTGGCCCGGAGTCGCCGGCCCTCGGCGCCCGCGGCGCGGTGTGGAAGCTCAACCCGCGCACCGGTGAGCTGCGCCAGGTCGCCGCCGGCTTCGTCGGCGCCACGAACCTGGCGGTCGCCGACGACGGCACCGTGTACGTCGCCGAGCTGTTCGGTGGCCGGATCGCCGCGGTCGACCGCAAGGGGAACGTCACCACCGCGGTCGAGATCGACAGCCCGCTCTCGGTCGAGATCGCCCCGCGCGGGCTCTGGGTCGGTACGCTCGCGCCGTTGGGGGAGCAGGGACCCGAGGGTCCCGGCACGATCGTCCGCGTCACCTGGTGAGGGGCCGGGACGCGACGTGAAGCGGACGGCACCCCTGGGGAGGACAGGCCCCGGGGGTGCCGGACCGCGGAGGGCGGACGTACGGTCGGCAGATGAGCGTCGTCCCGACCGCACCGGACTCCCTCCCCACCACGCTGGGCGCGCTGCGCGCGTCCGGCCACGAGCACCGCACCGTGAAGCAGGAGATGCGCGAGAACCTGCTCGCGCTGATGCGCTCCACCTCCACGCCCGGTGAGCGCTTCCCCGGCATCGTCGGCTTCGACGAGACCGTCCTGCCCGAGCTCGAGCGCGCCGTCCTCGCCGGCCACGACGTCGTGCTGCTCGGCGAGCGCGGCCAGGGCAAGACCCGGCTGATCCGCACCCTGCTGCTGCTGCTCGACGAGTGGACGCCGGTGGTCGAGGGGTCCGAGCTCGGCGAGCACCCCTACGACCCGGTGGTACCGGCCACCCGCCGCCGGGTCGCCGAGCTGGGAGACGACCTGCCGGTCGCCTGGCGGCACCGCTCCGAGCGGTACGCCGAGAAGCTCGCCACGCCGGACACGAGCATCGGCGACCTGATCGGCGACGTCGACCCCGTGAAGGTGGCGCAGGGCCGCACCCTCGGCGACCCCGACACGATCCACTACGGCCTGGTGCCGCGCGCCCACCGCGGCGTGGTCGCGGTGAACGAGCTGCCCGACCTCGCCGAGCGCATCCAGGTCGGCCTGCTCAACGTGCTCGAGGAGCGCGACATCCAGGTGCGCGGGTACCAGCTGCGGCTGCCGCTCGACGTGCTGCTCGTCGCCAGCGCCAACCCCGAGGACTACACCAACCGCGGCCGCATCATCACCCCGCTCAAGGACCGCTTCGGCGCCGAGATCCGCACGCACTACCCGCTGGACCTGTCCGACGAGGTCGACCTGCTGGCCCAGGAGGCGGACCTGGTCGCGGAGGTGCCCGCCCACGTCCTCGAGGTCGTCGCCCGCTTCACGCGGAACGTGCGCGAGTCGCCCGCGGTCGACGCCCGGTCGGGCGTGTCCGCCCGGTTCGCCGTCGCCGGCGCCGAGACCGTCGCCGCGTCCGCCCTGCGTCGCGGCGCCCTGCGCGGCGAGGACGCACCGGTCGCCCGCGTCGGCGACACCGAGTCGGTCGTCGGGACGCTGCGCGGCAAGGTCGAGTTCGAGTCGGGCCACGAGGGCCGCGAGACCGAGGTCCTGGCCCACCTGCTGCGCACCGCGGTCGCCGAGACCTTCCGCGCGCGTCTCGGGGGTCTCGACCTGAGCGGGTTCACCGCGCTCGTCGCCGAGGGCGGCACCGTCGAGACGGGGGAGTCGGTGACCTCCGCCGAGGTGCTGGCGCAGGTCGGCCAGGTCGACGGCCTGGCCAAGGTGCTCGACCGGCTCGGTGCCGGCGACGCCCCCTCGCCCGGGCAGGCCGCGGCCGCGGTCGAGCTCGTCCTCGAGGGCCTGCACCTGACGCGGCGGCTCGGCAAGGTGCCGGCGGACGACGGCCGGACGGTCTACGGCGGATGAGCAGCCACCGTCGGTACCGGTACGGCGCCTGGTCGGGCGGGCCCGACCCGCTCGCGCCGCCGTTCGACGTGCGCGCGGCCGTCGACGCCGTCGGCGAGGAGGTGCTGGCCGGGGGCAGCCTGCGCGCGGCGCTGCGCGAGCTGCTGCGTCCCGGGTGGGACGGCGCCCGCGGGCTCGACGACCTCGAGGCGCGCGCCCGCCGGCTGCGCCGCGACGTGCAGCGCCGGGGACGCCTCGACGGGACGGTCACGCGCGCCCGTGCCCTGCTCGACCAGGCCCTCGCCGCGGAACGGGACGCGCTCGACGGCAGCGACTCCCCGGACGCGCAGTTCGACCGCGCCCGCCTCGACGCCCTGCCGCGCTCGACGGCGGCCGCGGTGCGCGAGCTCGCCGACTACGACTGGACCAGCGAGCAGGCGCGGGCCGACTACCAGAAGATCCTCGACGAGCTGCGCGGCGACGTGCTCGAGCAGCGCTTCGCCGGCATGAAGCAGGCGCTGCAGGGCGCCGACCCCGCGCGCGACCCCGAGGCGGCCGCCCGGGTGCGCGAGATGCTCGGCGACCTCAACGACCTGCTCGCGCAGCACGCCTCCGGCCAGGACACCACCGACGCGTTCCGCCGGTTCATGGACCGGCACGGCGAGTTCTTCCCGGACGACCCGCAGAGCACCGACGAGCTCGTCGACCAGCTCGCCCGCCAGGCCGCGGCCGCGGAGAGCCTGATGCGGTCGCTGTCGCCGTCGCAGCGCGAGGAGCTCGCGCAGCTGATGTCGCAGGCGCTGGCCGACAGCGGCCTGGCCGATCAGATGGCCTCGCTCTCGGAGAACCTGCGTGCGCTGCGTCCCGAGCTGTCGTGGGACCGCGCGCGGCAGACGTCGGGGGAGGAGCCGCTCGGGTACGGCGACGCCACCGGGGCGCTGGCCGAGCTCGCGGACCTCGACGACCTGGTCGAGCAGCTCGGGCAGGAGCACCCGGGCGCGACGCTCGACGACGTCGACGTCGAGGCGGTCGAGCGCAACCTCGGCCGCGCCGCGGCCGACGACGTGCGCCGCCTGGCCGAGCTCGAGCGCGAGCTGCGGCGGCAGGGGTGGGTCACGTCCGGGCCGGACGGGATGACGTTGAGCCCCAAGGCGTTGCGCAGGCTCGGCGCCACCGCCCTGCGGCACGTCTTCGCCGACCTCGAGAGCGGGCGGCGGGGTCAGCACGACCTGCGGTCGGCGGGTGCCGCGGGGGAGGCGACCGGGGCGAGCCGGGCCTGGGAGTTCGGCGACACCCAGCCGCTCGACGTGGTGCGGACGGTGCAGAACGCCCTGCGACGCAGCGCGTCTCGCGAGGACGGCGCCGTCGCGCTCGACGTCGAGGACTTCGAGGTCGTCGAGACCGAACGGCGTGCCGGGGCGTCGGTGGCACTGCTCGTCGACCTGTCGTACTCGATGGTGGCCGAGGGCCGCTGGGGCCCGATGAAGCAGACCGCGCTGGCGCTGGCGCACCTGGTCGCGACCCGGTTCCCGCAGGACGCGTTGCAGATCATCGGGTTCGGTCGCTACGCGATGCCGCTGACGCAGGGCGAGCTCGCCGCGGTCGAGCCCGACTACCAGCAGGGCACCAACCTGGCGCACGCCCTCGCGCTCGCCGGGCGGCACCTGCGCCGGCACAGCGCGGGCGACCCCGTCGTGCTCGTCGTCACCGACGGCGAGCCGACGGCGCACCTGGAGAGCGACGGCGAGGCGACGTTCAGCTGGCCGCCGCTGCAGGAGACGGTCGCGGCCACGGTGCGCGAGGTCGACGCGCTCACCCGGTACGGCGCGGTGCTCAACCTGTTCATGCTCGGCGAGGACCAGGGCCTGCGGCGGTTCGTCGACGCCGTCGCGCGGCGCAGCGGCGGCCGGGTGCTGACCCCGTCGACGGCCGACCTCGGCCGGTACGTCGTCAGCGACTACCTGCGCGCCCGCCGCGGCCGGCGCGGCTGACCCTCCGCCCGGCACGGCGGTCGTCTCGCCCACCGGGAATCTGACAACGATTGCAGCGAGACCCTTGACAACGTTTGCAGCGCGGGGCCACGGTAGGCGGCACCAGCACCGGACGACGACGTCGGGAGGGTCGGATGCAGCGCAGCAGCGGGTCGCGGGTCACGCTCGTCGACGTCGCCCGGGCAGCGGGCGTCAGCGCCTCCACCGTCTCCCGCGTGCTGCACGGCGGGGCCGGGGTGCGCGACGAGGTGGCCGGCCGGGTCCGCGCGACCGCCGCCGACCTCGGCTACTCGGTGAACCGGCAGGCGCGGTCGCTGCGCCGCGGCCGCGACGAGGCGATCGGCCTGGCGCTCGAGGACTTCACCATCCCGTTCTTCGGTCGCATCGTGGCCGTCGTCGAGCAGGCCGCCCACGAGCGCGGCTACGGCGTGGTCATCTCGTGCGCCGGCGCCGGCCGCAGCGAGGACGAGGCGGTGGCGCCGCTGCTGTCCCGCTCGGTCTCGGGGCTGGTGGTGGCCACCGGTACCGCAGGTGCGCCGCTCGGGTACCTCGACAAGGTCGCGCACGACCTGCCGGTCGTGCAGGTCGACGCCGCGGGTCCCAGCCCCGTCAGCGACTCGGTGGGCATCGACAACGTGCACGCCGGGCGCCTGCTCACCGAGCACCTGGTCGCGAACGGCCACCGCGAGATCCTGTTCGTGGGCTCGGGGCCGGCGGCCTCCACCGTCCAGCTGCGCGCCGAGGGCTACCGCGAGGCGGTGACGGCGGCCGGGGGAACGCCCCGCGTCGAGTGGCTCGGCTACGTCCCGGACGAGACCGTCTCCCGCGCGGCGGACGCGCTGCACGCCCACCCGGAGGTCACCGCCGTCCTGTCCGGGGTCGCCCGCGCCACGATGGGCACGCTGACCTCGCTGCGGGCCCTCGGCCTGCGCCACCTCGCCTTCGCGGCCATCGACGACCTGGCCGGGCTCGACGCGTTCGAGCCCGGCATCACCGTGCTCGAGCAGGACGTCGAGGCCATCGGCGCCCGCGGCGCCGAGCTGCTCTTCGACCGCATCGGCGGCGACCAGGGTCCTCCCCGGCACATCGAGGTCGACCTGCAGCTGCTCGAGCGGGGGTCCGCCGAGCGGCGGCCCCTCGCGACCCACCGACGCACCTGAACCACCCCCTCTCCCGGCGACGGCGCCGGGGGGACGAGAGAAGAGGAACCGCAATGGCAGCACCCCGACGCACGATCAGGCGCTCCGCCGTCCTGACCGCAGCCGCCGGCCTGTCCGTCGTCCTGGCCGGCTGCGCCGGTGCCGGTGGCGGCGGTGGTGGCGGCGGCGGCGACGAAGGCGGTGGCGACAGCATCGACGTCATCATGGTCAACAACCCGCAGATGGAGGACCTGGAGACCCTCGTCGGCCAGTTCGAGGAGGAGTCCGGCATCTCGGTCAACCTCACCGTGCTGCCCGAGAACGACGTCCGCGACAGCATCCAGACCGACTTCGCAGCCCAGTCCGGCCAGTACGACATCGCGACCATCTCGAACTACGAGGTGCCGTTCTTCTCGGCCAACGGCTGGATCGCCAACCTGGACGAGTACGTCGAGGCCGACGAGGACTTCGACCAGGACGACATCCTGGCGCCGATCGCCGACGGCCTGCGCGGCGAGGACGGCTCGCTGTACGCGCAGCCGTTCTACGGCGAGAGCTCGTTCCTCATGTACCGCAAGGACGTGTTCGAGGCCAAGGGCCTGACCATGCCGGAGCAGCCGACCTGGGACGAGGTGGCTGCCCTGGCCGCCCAGCTCGACGGCGCCGAGCCGAACATGAAGGGCATCTGCCTGCGTGGCCTCTCGGGCTGGGGCCAGGTGTTCGCCCCGCTCACCACGGTGGTGAACACCTTCGGCGGCACCTGGTTCGACGAGAACTTCGACGCGCAGGTGAACGCACCCGAGTTCGTCGAGGCGACCCAGTTCTACGTCGACCTGGTGACCCAGCACGGTGAGCCCGGCGCCGCGAACGCCGGCTTCACCGAGTGCCTCAACTCCTTCCAGCAGGGCGGCACGGCCATGTGGTACGACGCCACCTCGGCGGCCGGCTCGCTCGAGGCCGACGACTCGCCGGTCAAGGGCAAGATCGGGTACGCCCCGGCCCCGGTGAAGGAGACCGACTCCTCCGGCTGGCTCTACAGCTGGGCGTGGGCGATCCAGGAGTCCTCGGACAACAAGGAGGCCGCGTGGGAGTTCATCTCCTGGGCCTCGTCCAAGGAGTACGAGGAGCTGGTGGGCAACGAGATCGGATGGGCGAACGTGCCGGCCGGCAAGCGCCAGTCGACGTACGAGAACCCCGACTACCAGGCCTCGGCCGAGTCGTTCTACCAGCAGACGGTCGACAGCATCAACGCCGCCGACCCGAACAACCCGGGCGTGCAGAAGCGCCCGGCCCCCGGCATCCAGTTCGTCGCGATCCCGGAGTTCGCCGGCATGGCGACCGAGGTGTCGCAGGGGGTGAGTGCCGCCATCGCCGGTCAGGAGACGGTGCAGGAGGCCCTCGACCGAGGGCAGGAGCTGGCCCAGGCGGCCGGCGACGCCAACAAGTAGCGCTCGCGAGAGACGCTGCTGCGCAAGGGTCCCGTCCCCGCCGTCCCCTCCGGCGGGGGCGGGACCCACCCTCCGGGAAGCAACGACGCCCCCTCCGGAAGAAGGAACCCATGAGCACGGCCTCCGCACCACCTGCCCCGGCCGCCAAGGCCTCGCGCAGGCGACCCACCACCGACCTGCGACCCGACCAGGTGGCCCAGAGCAAGGGCGAGGCGCGGCGGCGCCGGCTGCCGCTGCTGCCGGCGCTGCTGTTCACGATCGCGGCGACGCAGCTGCCGTTCCTCGTCACCATCGTGGTGTCGTTCATGGACTGGCGCGCCCTGCGCCCCGACGAGCGCGGCTTCACCGGCTTCGACAACTACGTGCAGGTGTTCACCAACCCGAGCATCCGCAGTGCCGTCGTCACGACGATCGTGCTCACCGCCGTGGTGGTGCTGGTGAGCCTGGTGCTCGGCATGCTCATCGCCCTGCTGCTCGACCGCAAGTTCCTCGGCCGCGGCGTCGTGCGCACCATGATGATCGCGCCGTTCCTCGTGGTGCCGGTCGCGGCCGCGCTGCTCTGGAAGCACGGCATCCTCAACCCGTCCTACGGCCTGCTGAACGGCGTCCTCACCTGGGTGTGGGGCCTGTTCGGGTCCGACTCGCCGCCGCAGGTGGCGTGGCTGCAGGACTTCCCGCTGCTGTCCATCGAGCTGTCGCTGATCTGGCAGTGGACGCCGTTCATGATGCTGATCCTGCTGGCCGGACTGCAGTCCAAGCCGGGTGACGTCGTCGAGGCGGCGCGCATGGACGGCGCCGGCGCCTGGCAGATCTTCCGCTACATCACGTTCCCGCACCTGCGCCGCTACCTCGAGCTCGGCGGCCTGCTCGGTGCGATCTACGTGGTGCAGGCCTTCGACTCCGTCTTCATCATGACCGCCGGCGCGCTCGGCACGGCGAACCTGCCGTACACGATCTACGCCACCTTCTTCCAGCAGCAGAACTACGGCCTCGCCTCGGCCCAGGGCGTCGTCGTCGTGATCGGCACGATCATCGTCGCGACCTTCGCGCTGCGCACGGTGTCCAGCCTCTTCGACGAGGAGAACGCCCGATGAGCACCGTCTCGACCTCCACCAACCCCGCCGTCGCCGCCACGTCGTTCAAGTCGGCGCGCAAGAAGTCGCGGCCGGAGGGCAAGAGCCACCCGATCTGGGGGCTCCTCGCCTGGGCCGTGGGCATCGTCTTCGTCATCCCCGTGCTGTTCATGGTGCTCACCTCGTTGCACTCGGAGACCGCCGCGGCGAGCAACCCGCCCGCTGTGTTCGCCCCGCTCACCCTCGACGGCTACCGGTCCTTCCTCGGCCTCGACGGCGGTCGCAGCCCGCTGCCACCGCTGCTGAACTCGCTGACGGCGTCGGTCGCGTCCACGTTGATCGTGATCGTGCTCGCCGTCCCCGCGGCGTACGCGCTGTCGATCAAGCCGATCCAGAAGTGGACCGACGTCCTCTTCTTCTTCCTCTCGACCAAGTTCCTGCCGATCGTCGCCGGCCTGCTGCCGCTGTACCTGTTCGCCCGCAACGCCGGTCTGCTCGACAACATCAACCTGCTCACCCTGCTGTACACCTCGATGAACCTGCCGATCGCGGTCTGGATGATGCGCAGCTTCCTCGCCGAGGTGCCGACCGAGATGCTCGAGGCGGCCCAGATCGACGGCGCGAACCTGCCGACGATCCTGCTGCGGGTGATCGCGCCGGTGGCGATGCCGGGCATCGCCGCCACCGCCCTGATCTGCTTCATCTTCAGCTGGAACGAGCTGCTCCTCGCGCGCACGCTCACCTCGACGGTGGCCGGCACCGCACCGGTCTTCCTCACGGGCTTCGCCACCAGCCAGGGCCTGTTCCTCGCCCAGGTCTGCGCCGCGGCCACGGCGATCTCGATCCCCGTGCTGGCAGCCGGTTTCGCCGCGCAGGACAAGCTCGTGCAGGGCCTGTCGATGGGCGCCGTGAAGTGACCGAGACGATGCGCGCGAGCGTGCTGACGGCACGCCGTTCGATCGAGCTGCAGGAGCGGCCCGTCCCTGAGCCGGGCCTGGACGACGTCCTGGTCCGGGTCCGGTCGGTCGGGGTCTGCGGCTCCGACGTGCACTACTACAAGGAGGGACGCATCGGGTCGTACGTCGTCGACGCGCCCCTCGTCCTCGGGCACGAGGTGTCCGGGGTGGTCGTGGGCGTCGGGCGCGACGTGCCGGAGGCGCGGGTGGGGGAGCGGGTGGCCATCGAGCCGCAGCGTCCGTGCCGGCGGTGCCGCGCGTGCAAGGCCGGGCGCTACAACATGTGCCCGCACCTGGAGTTCTACGCGACCCCACCGGTCGACGGCGCGTTCTGCGACTACGTCGTGGCGCCGGCCGACATGGCGCACCCGGTGCCGGACACGGTGTCCGACCACGCCGCCGCCCTGCTCGAGCCGTTCTCGGTGGCGCTGTGGGCCTGCACCAAGGCGAAGGTCGGGCCGGGCTCGCGGGTGCTCGTGACCGGGGCCGGCCCGATCGGGTCGCTGGCGGCCCTGGCCGCGAGGGCCAACGGGGCCACCGAGGTCGTCGTCACCGACCTGGTCCAGAGCCGGCGCGAGCGGGTCCTGGCGTTCGGGGCGACCCGCTCGCTCGACCCACGCGACACCGCCGCCGACCTCGACTCGCTCGGTGCCGACGCGTTCATCGAGTGCACCGGCGCCACGCCGGCGCTGCTGAGCGGCCTGCGGGCGCTGCGCGAGAGCGGCACGGCGGTGCTCGTCGGCCTCGGCGACGAGGAGGTGTCGATCCCGGTGCAGCTCGTGGCGTTCCGCGAGCTCGTCCTCACCGGCGTCTTCCGGTACGTCGACACCTGGCCGGTCGCGATCGCGGCGGCCGAGGCGGGTACCGACCTCGACGGGCTGGTGACGGCCGAGTTCGACCTCGAGGACACCGAGGCGGCGCTGAACGCCGACGACGACCCGTCCAGCATGAAGTCGGTCGTGGTGGTGTCGCGCGGATGAGCGTCCTCGACACGTTCTCGCTCGCCGGTCGGCGGGCGCTCGTGACCGGCGGCTACAAGGGCCTCGGGCTCGCGTTCGCGCGAGGGCTGGCCGAGGCGGGGGCCGACGTCGTCGTCGCGGCGCGCGACGAGGCCGCGTGCGTCGCGGCGGCGGCACGGCTGGCCGACGAGACCGGCCGGACCGTGGTGGGCACCGGCCTCGACGTCGCCGATCCCACCTCGGTGCGGACCGCGGTCGCGACGACCGTCGAGCGCCTCGGCGGTCTCGACGTCCTCGTGAACAACGCGGGCATCTGCTACCACCGGCCGGCGCTCGAGGTGCCGGACGAGGAGTGGCGCGACGTCTTCGAGGTGAACGTCCACGGGCTGTGGCAGGCCAGCACCGCCGCCGCGCGGCACATGGCCGACCACGGCGGCGGCACGATCGTGAACATCGGGTCGATCTCGGCCCAGATCGTGAACCGGCCGCAGTGGCAACCCGCGTACAACGCCTCCAAGGCGGCGGTGCACCAGCTGACGAGGTCGCTCGCGGCCGAGTGGGCGCCGCTCGGCATCCGCGTCAACGCCGTCGCACCGGGGTACGTGAAGACCGAGATGGCGCCGGTCGACGAGCCGCGGTTCCGGGCGCGGTGGATCGAGGACGCGCCGATGCAGCGGTACGCGCTGCCCGAGGAGATCGCTCCGACGGTGGTGTTCCTCGCGTCGGGCGCGTCGAGCTTCCTGACCGGCTCCGTGGTCGTGGCCGACGGTGGGTACACCCTGCACTGACCGGCCCGGTACCGTGAGCACCGAGCGGGCGCGCTGTCGGCGTCCGCACCGTCGTCCCCGATGGGAGCCGTTGTGGCGCAACATCTGTCGCAGTCCTCGCTGGCGTCGCTGCACGAGGAGGTGGCTGTCCCGTCCTACGACCGCTCCACCACGTCCGTCGGCGTCGTCCACCTCGGCGTGGGCGGGTTCCACCGCGCCCACCAGGCGATGTACCTCGACGCGCTGATGAACCGCGGCGAGGCGCTCGACTGGGCCATCTGCGGCGTGGGGGTGCTGCCGCACGACCGCCGGGTCATCGAGACCCTCGCCGGCCAGGACGGCCTCTACACGCTGGTGGTGAAGCACCCCGACGGTCGCCGCGAGGCACGCGTGATCGGGTCGGTCGCCGAGGTGCTGCTGGCCCCGGACGACCCGCAGGCCGTGCTCGACCGGCTGGCCGACCCGGCGGTGCGCATCGCGAGCCTGACCATCACCGAGGGCGGCTACCTGGTGAACCAGGTGACCGGCGAGTTCGACGCCGACGACCCGTCGATCCGGGCCGACCTGCAGCCCGGCGCCGTCCCCTCGACCGCCTTCGGGTACCTCGTCGCCGGTCTCGCCCGGCGCCGGGCCGAGGGCACGCCCCCGTTCACGGTGCTCTCGTGCGACAACATCCCGCACAACGGCGACGTGACGAAGCGGATGCTCACCGCGTTCGCGCGGCTGAAGGACGCCGAGCTCGCCGACTGGATGGCGGCCGAGGTCGCCTTCCCGAACTGCATGGTCGACCGGATCACCCCGGTCACGGCGCCGGAGGACGTCGAGCGGCTGGCGGCCGACCTCGGTGTCGACGACGGCTGGCCGGTGGTGTGCGAGCCGTTCACGCAGTGGGTCGTCGAGGACTCCTTCGGGTCGGGACGCCCGCCGCTCGAGGACGCCGGCGTGCAGGTCGTCGACGACGTCACTCCGTACGAGCTGATGAAGCTGCGGTTGCTGAACGCCTCGCACCAGGCGATCGCCTACCTCGGCCACCTCGCCGGCTACACCTACGCCCACGAGGTCTGCGCCGACCCCGACTTCGTGGCGTTCGTCCTCGGCTACATGGAGCACGAGGGCTCGCCGACGCTGCCCGAGGTGCCCGGGGTCGACCTCGACGCCTACCGCCACCAGCTGGTCGAGCGGTTCGCGAACCCCGAGGTGCGCGACACCCTGGCCCGGCTGGCGGCCGAGAGCTCGGACCGCATCCCCAAGTGGCTCGTGCCGGTGATCGCCGAGAACCTGCGCACCGGCGGCGAGATCCGCCGGTCGGGGCTCGTGGTCGCGTCGTGGGCGCGGTACGCCGAGGGCACCGACGAGCAGGGCCGCCCGATCGAGGTGGTCGACAGGATCCGGGACCGGGTGATGGCGGCGGCCGCGGCGCGGGACGAGGACCCGCTGGCGTTCGTGCGCGACCGCGACCTGTTCGGCGACCTGGTCGACGACGAGCGCTTCACGTCGGCCTACCTCGAGGCGCTGCAGTCGTTGCACGACAAGGGTGCTCGTCGCACCGTGGAGGAGATCGCCCGTGGCTGACGCGCCGCTCGTGGCCGGGGTCGACTCCTCGACCCAGTCGACCAAGGTGGTCGTGTGCCGGGCCGACACCGGCGAGGTGGTGCGCACCGGGCGCGCCCCCCACCCCGACGGCACCAGCGTCGACCCGGCCGCGTGGTGGTCGGCCTGGGAGCAGGCGAGCGCCGACGGGCTGCTCGAGGGCGTCCAGGCGCTGGCGGTCGGTGGGCAGCAGCACGGCATGGTCGCGCTCGACGACGACGACCGGGTCGTGCGCGACGCGCTGCTGTGGAACGACACGCGCTCGGCCGGCGCCGCCGCCGAGCTCGTCGACGAGCTGGGCGGCCGGCAGGCGTGGGCCGACGCCGTCGACCTCGTGCCCGTCGCCAGCTTCACCGTGACCAAGCTGCGCTGGCTCGCCCGGCACGAGCCCGAGCACGCGGAGCGGGTGGCGCGCGTGGTGCTGCCGCACGACTGGCTCACCGGGCGGATCCTCGCCGAGCGCGGCGGTTTCGAGGGCTGGACGACGGACCGCGGTGACGCCTCGGGCACCGGCTACTGGTCGGCGGCCACGGGGGAGTACCGGCGCGACGTGCTCGAGCTCGCGTTCGGTCGCGACCTCGACCTGCCGCGGGTGCTGGGTCCCGCCGAGGCCGCGGGCCGCACGTCCGACGGGGTGCTCGTCGGCGCGGGCACCGGCGACAACATGGCCGCGGCGCTCGGGCTCGGCCTGCGTCCGGGCGACGTCGCGGTCTCGCTCGGCACCAGCGGCGCGGTGTTCGCGCGGCACGACCGCGCGGTCGGCGACCCCACCGGCATCGTCGCCGGGTTCGCCGACGCCGAGGGCGGGCACCTGCCGCTGGCCTGCACCCTCAACGCCGCCCGGGTGCTCACCGCGGCGGCGTCGATGCTGTCGACCGACCTCGCCGGCCTCGACCGGTTGGCGCTCGACGCCGAACCGGGCGCGGGTGGCCTCACCCTGCTGCCGTACCTCGACGGCGAGCGGACCCCCGACCTGCCCGACGCCACCGGCACGCTCACCGGCCTGACCCGCGCGAACGCGACACCCGAGAACCTGGCGCGCGCCGCGGTCGAGGGGATGCTCCTCAACCTGGTGGCGGGCGTCGACGCCCTGCGCGAGCTCGGGGTTGGAGTCGAGCGGGTGCTGCTCATCGGCGGCGCGTCGGCGTCGACCGCCGTCCGGGCGCTGTCGGCCGACCTGTTCGGCGTCCCCGTCACCGTGCCCGCGGCGGGTGAGTACGTCGCGCTCGGCGCGGCGCGGCAGGCGGCGTGGGCGCTCACCGGCGAGCTGCCCCGCTGGGAGGTCGGCGCCGACGACACCTCCGAGCCCTCGGGCGACGTGCGGGTGGCGCAGTCGCGCGAGCGGTACCTCGCGCTGCGGGCGGCCGACCTCACCTGAGAAACCCTCCCCGTGCCTGCGACCGGCCGGCCGTCCCGGACGTCATGGTGGTGACGGGCCCCTGACGGAGGGGCCGACGACGGGGGAGGCGTGGTGCGCGAAGCAGACTTCGACGCGTTCTACACCTCGTGCGCGCACAGGCTCACCGGCCAGCTCTACCTGCTGACCGGCAGCCGCGCCGAGGCGGAGGACTGCGTGCAGGAGGCGTTCGAGCGCGCGTGGTTGCGGTGGGGGCAGGTGTCGCAGGCCGACTCGCCGGAGGCGTGGGTGCGCACGGTGGCCCGCCGCCTGGCGGTGAGCCGGTGGCGGCGCACCCGCAACGCGATGACGGCGTGGGGCCGGCGGGCGGTGCCGGACGAGCTCGACGGGCACGACGACGCGTCCAGCGACCGGGTCGCCCTGGTCGACGCGCTGCAGCAGCTACCCGACGCCCAGCGCACAGCGATCGTGCTGCACCACCTGTGCGACCTCGACGTCGCCGCCGTCTCGCACGAGACCGGCCAGAGCGTGTCGGCGGTGAAGTCGCAGCTGAGCCGCGGCCGGCAGCGCCTCGCCGACCTGCTCGGCGCCCCCGCCCCCACCCAGACCATCCACCAGACCCAGAACGGACGGTGAGACCGATGGACCTCGACGACACCCTGCGGGACCGGCTGTCGGCCGCCGCCACCACCACGACCACCCGCCCGCTGCGGCCCGCCTCGACCGTGCGCCGCTCGGCCGAGCGGCACCGGGCCCGTCGCCGCGGCGCCGCCGCCGTCGCGGTCGTCGCCACCGCGGCCGTCGCCGTCGCGCTCGGCACCAGCCTCGGGCCGCAGCTGCTGTCGGCGCCGCCCGCCCAGGACCCGACGCCGTCGGTGACCGAGGAGGTCACCCCGCCGCCGACCACGGACCCCTCACCTACGACACCGCCGACGCAGACCGAGACCGAGGCGCCCCCGCCGCCGACCGTGACGCAGGAGCAGGCAGCCGCCTTCGTCGAGTCGTTCCGGTTCGAGGACGAGGACTCCTACAACGCGTCGACCGACTTCCCACCGCTGATCCAGACCGTGGACACGCGCATGCAGGCCTTCGGGTGCGTGGGAGAGCAGGCCGTTCCCGGCGCGCTCGCCACGCGCCTGGTGGTCGCGCCGGGTCCGGACACCTCGATCATTCGTCAGCTGGGCGTCTACGCGAGCACCGCGGTGGCGGCCGAGACGTTCTCAACGCTGCGCGCGACGATGCGGGCTTGCCACAACCAGCCGTACGTGTACGACGACGGCCAGCGCGTCACGGAGACGCAGTACGTGGGCGGGCAGCTCGAGCTCGGCGACGAGTCGTTCTGGGTGGGGCAGAAGATCCTCGTGACGTCGGCCGCGGACCAGGCCGAGGTCGGGCAGGAGCAGTTCTTCGCCGGTGCCGCTTTGCTCGTGCTCGACGGCACCACCATCAGCTATCTGGAGGATCCGACGTGGACCGATGCAGGCCGGGCCGAGTTCGTCGAGAACGCGACGGCCGAGTGGGAGCGACTGCGCCCGCAGCTCGCGCCGGTGATGCCGTCATGAGGCGGGTCGCGGCAGCGACCGCCGGACTGCTGCTCGCTGCCGTGCTGTCCGGTTGTGGGGGAGACGACCCGGGGACGGCGCCGCCCTCGACGAGCACGTCCTCGTCCGCGCCGAGCACGGGCTCGATCACCTCCCCGGCGCCGACGACCTCCTCGCCGCCCCCGACCGCGTCCAGCGAGACCACGGTCGACCAGGCCACGGCACAGGCGTTCGTGGAGGCTTTCCGGTTCCCGGTCGAGGCGCAGTGGCAGGGCGATGTGGACTTCCCGTCGACCGTCGACACCAGCCAGCGGGACGTGCAGCTGTTCGGGTGCGTGCACGACGGGGGCCTCGTCGGGCCGCTCGCAACACGTCTGGTCATCAAGCCGGGACCCGAGAGCGGCTCGAACCGGAAGGTGGCCGTGTTCGCAGGCGCCGCGACGGCCGCCGAGGTCTTCGCGCGTGCCCGGGAGGAGATGCGCGGCTGCCACGCTGAGGAGTCCGGCGACCGGCCCGACGGCGCCCAGACGACCCGCAGCTCCTTCGTCGGTGACCAGCTGGCGCTCGGCGACGAGTCGTTCTGGGTCGGCCAGCGCGAGGTGGTCGTGAACCCCGACGGGACGGAGGGGCAGGAGCTGTTCTACTCCGTGGCGTCGCTCTACGTGCTCGACGGGGCGACGGTCACGCAGTTCCTCGACCCCGCCTACAGCGAGGAGACGCGCGCCGCGTTCGTGCAGGCCGCGTCGGCCGAGTGGGAGCAGCTGCGTCCCTCGCTCGAGGCGTACGGCCGCTGACACCGGTTGCCCACCCGCGGGGGCCGACGTCGGCAGACAGTGCCACGTCGGCCCCTGGGGCGTGCTGGCAGGCTCGACGTCCGTGAGCGCGCGCAGGATCAGGATCGGCATCGACACGGGGGGCACCTTCACCGACGTCGTGGCCGTCGACGAGGACTCCGGCGCGGTCGTCACGACCAAGACGCCGTCGACGCCGGGCGACCCCGCCGAGGGGTTCCTCGCGGGCATCGACAAGGTGCTGGGGTTGCTGTCGTCCGAGGCGGCCCCGGTGGGCGGCGAGGCGATCAGCGCGGTCAGCCACGGCACCACCGTGGCGACCAACAAGCTGCTCGAGGGCAAGGTCGAGGACCTCGGGTTCATCACGACCGAGGGCTACCGGCACGTGCTCGAGATCGCCCGGCAGTCGGTGCCGGACGGCTACGGCAACAGCTACTTCTGGGTGAAGCCGCCGCGCATCGTCCCGGCCGACCTGGTGCGCACCGTCGGCGGCCGGCTCGCGGTCGACGGCAGCGAGGTGCGGCCGTTCGACCGCGACCAGGCGGTCGCCGCCGCCGAGTTCTTCCGCGTCCGCGGCATCGGGACGATCGGCGTCTGCTTCCTGCACTCCTACGTCGACCCCTCGCACGAGGAGGCGATGCGCGACGTGCTCGCCGAGGTGCACCCGGATGCCACGGTGAGCATCTCCTCCGAGGTGCTGCGCGAGTACCGCGAGTACGAGCGGTCGGTCACCACGCTCGTCGACGCCGCGGTGAAGCCGAACATCCGCCGCTACGTGCGGAACATCGCGCACCGGTTGGCCGAGTACGCCACCACCGGCGGTGAGCCCCGCGAGGTGCCGTTCTACGTGATGAAGTCGAACGGCGGCGTGCTCTCCGCCGCCGAGGTGGTGCACCAGCCGATCACCACCGTGCTGTCCGGGCCTGCGGCCGGGGCGCTCGGGGCGGCGCTGGTCGCGCAGGCGGCGGGCGTCGACAAGGTGCTCACCTGCGACGGCGGCGGCACCTCGACCGACGTGACGGTCGTCGTCGACGGCCGGCCCGCGCTGACGACGGAGGGCACGGTCGGCGCGTACCCGTCGAAGATCCCGATGATCGACGTGGTCACCGTCGGTGCCGGCGGCGGCTCGATCGCCTGGGTCACCCCCGAGGGGACGCTGCGCGTCGGGCCCCAGTCGGCCGGCGCCGACCCCGGTCCGCTCTGCTACCGCAAGGGCGGCACCGAGCCCACCATCACCGACGCGCACGTGCTGCTCGGTCGCATCCCGCCGCACCTGCTCGGCGGCGAGATCCCGCTCGACGTCGAGGCGGCCGGCGAGGGCGTCGCCGCGCTGGCGGAGCGGCTCGGCATGGGCGTCGAGGAGTGCGCCTCCGGGATCCTCGAGATCTCGGCGTGGAACCAGGCGAACGCGCTGCGGCAGATCAGCGTCAAGCGCGGCCTCGACGTCCGCGACTTCACCCTGGTCACGTTCGGCGGCTCGGGGTCGTTGCTGGCCTGCCGGCTCGTCGACGTGCTCGGGCTCGCCGGCGTGCTGGTGCCGCGCGACCCGGGCAACCTGTCCGCGTTCGGCCTGCTCACCGTCGACGTCCGCAACGACTACGTGCGCACGCACGTGCGGCGGCACGACCGGTTGGAGCACGACCAGGTGCAGTCCATCCTCGACGAGCTCGCCGAGGACGGCGACACCGCCCTGGCGGCAGAGGGTTTCGACTCCGACGCGCGCCGGTTCGAGCGCACGGCCGACCTGCGCTACTTCGGCCAGGCCTTCGAGGTGCGGGTCGACCTGCCGGACGGCCCGTTCGACGCCGACCTCGCCGACGCGACCGCCGCGCGCTTCCACGCCGAGCACCGCTCGCTCTACGGCTACGACTTCGCGACCGACCCCACCCAGCACGTCGAGTGGGTGAACCTGCGGGTCACCGGCGTCGGCCCGATCCGCCGGCCCGAGCTGCGCACCACGGCAGCCGGTTCCGGCGCCGAGGCGGCCCGCACCGGCACGCGCGACGCGTTCTTCGACGGGTGGACGCAGGCCGCGCTCTACCGGCGCGACCGGCTCGGGGCGGGCGACGTCGTCGAGGGGCCCGCGGTGATCGAGGAGTTCGGCTCGACGATCCCCGTGCACCCCGGCTTCCGTGCCGAGGTCGACGGCTTCGGCAACGTCCTGCTCACCCGGGAGGAGCGCTCGTGAACCAGCCGCAGGTGACCACGAGGACCGGGAAGCCCTACCGGCTCACGCCGGTGGACGCCCCGGCGCCCGACCCGGTGCTGGTCGAGATCGTCGCCGGCTACCTCGCCAGCGTCGAGATGGAGGTCGAGACGGCGATCGCGCGCACGTCGCGCTCGCCGATGATCCGCGACGCGCACGACTTCCGCGCGGGCATCCACGACCGGCACCTGCGCAAGCTCACCGGGCGGTCGTACTCCGCCCTGGTGCACCCGGTCGCGCGCGACTACCCGCTCGAGACGATGCGGCCGGGAGACGTGTTCTTCCACAACGACGTGTACCAGAGCGAGGGCGGCATCGGGCACCTGCCCGACCTGTGCGTGACGGTGCCGGTGTTCGCGACCCGCGAGGGGGCGGACGAGCCGTCGGTCGTGGCGTTCGTGCAGGCGTTCGGGCACCACGACGACATCGGCGGAGCGGTGCCGGGGTCGATGCCCTCGACCGCGACGTCGGTGTTCGAGGAGGGCCTGATGGTCCCGCCGATCCGGCTCTGGGACGCCGGTGTCCCGAACGAGGCGGCGCTGAAGATCATGACGCGCAACTCCCGGATGCCCGACTCCCTGGCCGCCGATCTCGACGCCGAGTGCTCGGCCTGCCTGATGGGCGCCCGCCGGCTCGGCGAGCTGTTCGACCGCTACGGCGTCGAGACCGTCGAGGCCTGCTTCGACGCCGCGATGGATGCCACGACCGAGACCTACCGCCGCGAGATCCTGGCCAAGATCCCTGTGGGGCAGTGGGTCTGGGAGGACTACGCCGAGCACGACGGCGTCGACGAGCCGCGGCTGCACACGCAGCGCATCACGCTGACGCGCACCTCGGCGGACGACGAGGGCGGCGAGCGGCTGGTCATCGACTTCACCGGCACCGGGCCGCAGGCGAAGGGGCCGATCAACCACTGCGGCGACTACGCCGACGGCAACTTCCTGGCGAAGTGGCTCGCGCCGATCCTGCGCAACCTCGCGGACTCGCCCGAGCGGATGGCCGAGCTCGACGTCAACGAGGGCGTGCTGCCGCTGCTGGAGATGCGGTTCCCCGAGAAGGGCACCCTGCTGACGCCGGTGTTCCCGGCACCGACGAACGCGCGCACGTTCGTGATCCTGCGGCTGCTGGGCGTCCTGGCCGGTGTGGTCGCCAAGGCGGTCGACGGCCGGATGCCGGCCGACCAGGAGACCATCCGGTACACCGGCGTCTACGGCGAGGACCTCGACGGCCAGCCGTACCTCATGCGCGAGGTGCTCGGCGGCGGCTCGGGCGGGCGGTACTACGCCGACGGCGAGGACACCATCCACGTCGTGCCCGACTCGCGGAACCTGCCGACCGAGTTCACCGAGAGCCGATTCCCGTTCCGGGTCGAGGCGCTGCACCTCGCGTGCGACTCGGGCGGGCCCGGCCGCTACCGCGGCGGCCTCGGCTACGAGAAGCACCTGCGGATGCTGCGTGACGGCCACTTCATGTCGATCGCCGACCGGTCGATCCTGGCCTGCTGGGGCGTGAAGGGTGGCCTCGCCGGGCAGCCGTTCTCGGTGGTGATCGACCCCGGCGGCCCGCACGAGCGCGAGGTCGACGCGCTGGCCGACGCCGAGCCCGTCCGCGCCGGCGAGGTGGTGCGCATCCGGACGACCGGGGGCGGCGGCTGGGGCGACCCGCTCGAGCGTCCGGTCGAGGAGGTCGTGCGCGACGTCCGCTGGGGCAAGGTCTCGCTGGAGGGTGCGCTGCGCGACTACGGCGTCGTCGTCACCGGCACCGAGGACGAGCCCGTCGTCGACGCGGACGCGACCGGCGCCGAGCGCGACCGGCGGCGCGGCGAACGCGACGACGACGCGCCGTTCTTCGACCGCGGACCCGGCTACGCCCGGCTGGCGGGCGGCGCGACGAGCGCCGACGTCGACCGGCTCTGACCGGCCCTCAACCCGCCGGGACGGCCGCGACGACGCGGCCGGAGCCGTCGGCCACCCGGGCCACGGCGACCAGGTAGTCGCGGTCGTCGAGGGTGAGCACCCACTGCGAGAGCGGGAGCGTGTCGGACCACCCGAGCTGGGTCAGCTGGGTCTGCTGCGCCTCGAACGCGAACCGCCGCTGCTCGTACGGCCTCGCCGCCTCGGCGACCAGGGCGGGGTCGACGGCGGCCGGTGGGCTGCCGTCGGGGAAGCACGAGAACGCGTCGGGGCCGCCGTAGACGTCGAAGGCCTGCGTCATCGCGATCCAGTTCGCGGTGCAGACGCCGACACCGAACTGCGCGGCGCCCGGCTCGGTGACCTCGCCCGTGACCGGCGTCGGGTCGAAGGTGGAGGTGAAGCCGTCGGGGTCGGGGACGACGACGTACTCCAGGCGCCACGGCACCCGGCGCGAGTCCTCCCAGCCGCTCCAGTGGAACAGCACGTCGGCCGCGCTGGTGAAGCGCTCGCCGTCGACGTCGTAGGCGTAGGTGAGGGTCGTGCGGACGTCCTGGACGACGTCCTCGGCGTCCTCGTCGGTGACCGAGGTGTCGCGCTCGGGCGGCGTCCAGGTGACGTCGAGGTCGAGCGCCTCGGCGAGACCGTCGTCGCCGACGACGAGGTCGGTGGCCCGCGGCTGGTACACGCCGGAGTCGGGTCGGGCCCACGGCAGCTCGGCGTCCTCGACCACGAGTGCCTCGAGCGCGTCCTCGTCGCGGGCCGAGACCGCCTCGAGCACCTCGGTGGTGAGTGCGAGCGGGGCGTCGGTGTCGTCGCGGGGCCCGACCGTCTGCACGAGGACGACGCAGGCCACCACCGTCGCGGCGACCAGCGCCGCCAGCGCCACCCAGAGCCCGACGGGGAGCCGCCCCCGACGGTGCAGCCGCGTGGCGTCGACGGCGTGCCCCACGGCGAGCGGCGACGGCGCGCCCCAGCCCTGTCCCCCCGGAGTGCTCATGCGTCGATCCTCGCCGATCGCGCGCCCCCCGTGCTGGTGGACCTGTGGAGGACGAGGAACCCGATGCCGGCCAGGACGGCGGACGCCAGCCCGGCGACGGTCTGCACCCGGAACGCCTCGCGCGCGCCCCAGGTGTCGATGGCGTGCCCGCCGACGGAGGCGCCGATGGTGACGCCGAGGGTCAGCGCGGCCGTCGTCCAGGCCAGGCCCTCGGTGAGCGAGGAGCGCGGCACGCGCGACTCGACCAGCGACATGCCGGACACCAGCACGGGCGCGATCGTCAGCCCGGCGAGGAACGCGAGGACGGCGAGCACGAGCAGGGAGTCGACGAACAGGAACGCGAACCCGGCGGCGCCGAAGAGGCTGCAGGTGACCAGGAACCGGGTGGCGAGGGTGCCGGGCCAGCGCACCGCGCCGTAGACGAGCCCGGCGACCAGGCTGCCGGCCGCGTAGACGGCGAGCACGACGCCCGCCAGCTCCTTGGCGCCGACGGCCTCGGCGTACCCGACGACCACGACGTCCATCGCGCCGAAGACGGTGCCGATCGCCACGTAGGTGAGCGCCACGACGACCAGGCCGGGGTCGCGCAGCACGGCCGTGGCCGACCCGTGCTCGTCACGATGGCCCGGCACGGGCTCCGTGCCGCGCAGCGCGGCCAGCAGCAGCCCGCCCACGACGCCGATCACCAGGGCGGTGGCGAGCCCGACCTGCGGCGCGATGCTCGTGGCCAGCAGCGTGACCAGCGGGGGACCGGTGACGAACACGACCTCGTCGACCACCGACTCGAACGCGAACGCGGTCTGCCGGCGGCCGGGGTCGTCGAGCACCGACGCCCACCGCGCGCGCACCAGCGAGCCGACGTTCGGCCCGCTCGCGCCGAACAGGAAGGCCAGCACGAGCCAGGTCCAGGTGGGCCAGCCCGCCTGCACGGCGAGCACGAACGCCGACCCCGACGCCGCCCACACCAGCACCGCGGGCCGCAGCACCCGGGCCTGGCCGTGCCGGTCGACGAGCCGCGCCACCAGGGGGGAGACCAGGGTGAAGCTCATCGCCAGGACGCCGGCCGTGACGCCGGCCAGCCCGTAGCGGCCGGTCTCGGCCGAGACCAGCAGCACCGCGCCGAGGCCCGTCATCGAGATCGGCATCCGGGCGAGCAGGCCGGCGCCGGAGAACGCGGCACCGCCCGGGGTGCGCAGCACGGGGCCGTAGGGACCGAGGAGCCTCATCGCAGCACCACCACCAGCTGGGTCAGGAGCGGCGCCACCAGGAGCGCCGGGAGCAGGTCGCCCACCGGGATCTCGCGCAGCCGCAGCAGCCGGAACGCGACGCCGACGAGCAGCAGGCCCCCGGTGGCGGTGAGGGCGGCGACGTGCGCCTCGGGCAGCAGCGTGCCGAGCGCGGCGCCGACCGCGGTGAGCGAACCCTGCACGACGAGCACCGACACCGCGGAGAGCAGCACGCCCAGACCGAAGGTGGAGGCGAACGCGATCGCGGCGAAGCCGTCCAGGGTCGACTTCAGCACCAGCTGGTCGATGCCGTTGCCGAGCCCGTCCGACAGCGACCCGAGGATGGTCAGCGGACCGACGCAGAACAGCAGGGACGCGGTGAGCCAGCCCTCGACGAACCGCTCGCGGGCGGCGTGGTCGGTGCCGCCCTCGGCGCGGGACCGGCGCGAGACCCAGGTCTGGATGCGGCCGGCGAGCCCCTCCAGCCGCTGCTCGATGCGCAGCAGCGAGCCGGCGATGCCGCCGACGAGCAGCGACCCCAGCACGACGAGCACCGGGACGCCGGGTCCGACCGCGCCCTCGAGGGTCAGGTCGGTGACCGCCCACGCCGACAGCCCGGCGACGAGCAGCGTGACCAGGCCGAGCGCGTCGGTGACGACCGCGCGCACCCGCTCGGGCAGCCGGTGCCCGACCGCCATGCCGAGCAGCGCGCCGACCACCACGGTGGCCACGTTGATCACGGTGCCGAGGCCGACGAACCCCCCGGTCACGTGCGCACCACCACGGCGGCGGCGGACGCCGGGTCGTCGACGGCCAGGTAGGCGTCCTCCTGGGCGGCCCAGCGGTCCCACTCGCGGGCGAACACCTCGCCGTCGCGGGCGATCGCGCGCTCGTAGCGGTCGCCGTCCGGGGCCTCGAGCCAGAGCAGGTCGTCGAGGTGGGGGCGGCACGCGGCCGCGCCGGCACCGACGCCCTCGACCACGACAGCCGCCGCCGGGCCGCGCTCGGCCCAGCCGCCCGGTGCGTCGGCGGCCCAGTCCCACAGCCGCCAGCGCGCGGCGCGTCCGGCGCGCAGGGGTGCGAGCACGTCGCGGACGAGGGCGGGGACGGCGGCGGCGAGCCCGTCCCAGCCCGGGTACACCTCGTCGAGGTGGACGACGGCCACGTCGGTGCCGTCACGCCCCAGGTGCTTGGCCAGGACGCCGGCCAGCGTGGTCTTCCCGGTCCCCGCGCGGCCGTCGATGCCGACGAGGTACGGGGTCACGCGAGGACGCTATCTGCCGCCCACGACGACCCGGGCGCAGGCCTCCTCGACGTCGTCCACGCGGCCGCGGCGCACGGCCCGCGCGAGGTCGGCGACGTCGTCGGGGTGGGGTGCCGCCGGATCGAGCGCGGCGGCGCGGGCGGCCAGGGCGGCGTCGAGCCGGGCCAGCAGGGAGTCCTCGCCGGCCAGCCGCAGCACGCACGACCAGACGTCCTCGAGCGTCCGCACCCGGCCGTCGTCACCGAGCAGCGCGGCCCGCAGCGCGGAGTCCGGGTGCGCGGCGGCGTCGCGGGCGAGCGCGCCCATCGTCGCGAGCCGCGCGTGCTGCAGCGCGGGGAGGTCCTCGTCGTCGAGGGCGGGCAGCGACGCCGCCGTCGCGGGGTCGCGCACCACGGCGCCGTCGCCGTGCCGGACCACCACCCGGCCGCGCACCTCGAGCGCGACCAGCGCGCGGCTGAGGGTGGCGCGGCTGACGCCGAGGTCCTTGGCCAGCCGGCGCTCGGGTGGCAGCCGGTCGCCGGGGGCCAGGCCCTGGGCGTCGATGAAGTCGGCGATGTGGTCGGCGAGCTGCTCGTAGAGGCGCGGGCGCTGCAGCGGTGCGGGTGCACCCGGGTCCCTCGCGGCGGCGTCGCTCACGGGGACAGGGTATTGACAGGTGGGCCGGTGGCCAAGAGGCTAGGCCACTGAACCGAGCAAAGGAGCTCACCGTGCAGGACGTGATCGCGCTCGCCGTGCTGGCCCTGGTCTTCCTGGTGGCCACCGTCCGGTCCATCAACATGGGCGCCCTGGCGCTCGCCGCGGCCGCCGTCGTGGGCGTCACCGTCTTCGGCGTGGGGCCCGACGAGGTGGTCGCCGGCTTCCCGGGCTCGCTGTTCGTCATCCTCGTCGGCGTCACGTACCTGTTCGCCCTCGCCAAGAACAACGGCACCGTCGACTGGCTGGTGCAGGCGAGCGTGCGCGCCGTCCGGGGCCGGGTCGCGCTGGTGCCGTGGGCGATGTTCGCGATCTGCGCGGTCATCGCCGGCATCGGCGCCGCGACCCCGGCGACCGTGGCGATCGTCGCGCCCGTCGCGATGGGGTTCGCCGCCCGCTACCGCATCCACCCGGTGCTCATGGGCATGGCGGTCACGCTCGGCGCGACCGGCGGCTCGTTCTCGCCCGTCGGCATCTTCGGCGCGATCACCAACGGCGTGGTCTCCGACAACGACCTGCCCGGCAACCCCGCGCTGCTGGTGGGGCTCTCACTGCTCGCCTGCTTCGTCATCACCCTGGTCGCCTTCGTCGTGTTCGGCGGGCGCGACCTGGTGGCGCGCGGCCGCGACGAGGAGGCGCTCGCCGAGGTGGGCGCCACCGCCGGCGCCGCGAGCCGCGCCGCCACCCGGGCACGCGTCACCGGCACCCCGGAGTCCGCGCTGGAGAAGGGCCGTCGCGGCGGCGCGGCCGACGCCGACGACGACACCGACGACGACTCGCGGCTCAACCCCGAGCGCGTGCTCACGCTCGTCGGTCTGGCGTTCCTCGCCACGTCGGCGCTCGTCCTCGGCTTCGACGTGGGCTTCACCGCGATCGCCGTGGCCGTCGTCCTCACCCTCGTGTTCCCGTCGTCCGCGAAGGGCGCGGTCGACAAGATCGCTTGGGGCACGGTGCTGCTCGTCGGCGGCATCGTCACCTACGTCACCCTCCTGCAGGACCAGGGCACCGTGCAGTGGCTGGGCGACGAGGTCGCCGGTGTCGGCGCACCGCTGCTGGCCGCGCTGCTCATCTGCCTGATCGGAGCGGTGGTCTCGGCGTTCGCGTCGACCACCGGCATCCTCGGCGCGCTCATCCCGCTCGCGGTGCCGTTCCTGCTCACCGGCCAGGTCGGGGCGGTCGGCATGGTGATCGCGCTCGCGATCTCCTCCTCGGTCGTCGACATCAGCCCGTTCTCGACCAACGGCGCACTCTGCGTGGCCAACGCCGACGAGCGCCAGCGCGACACCGTGTTCCGCCAGCTGATGATCTGGGGCATGTCGCTGGTCGTCGTCGCGCCGCTCGTCACCTGGCTGCTGCTCGTCGTGCCGGGCTGGCTGTGAGCGCCACGCCGATGGGCCAGGATGCGCGGGTGACCGCTCGCACCGGCCCGCTGTCGGGCACCGTCGTCGTCGACCTCACCCGCGCGCTCGCGGGCCCGCACGCGGGGATGATGCTGGGCGACCTGGGGGCGCGGGTGATCAAGGTCGAGACGCCCGGCACCGGCGACGACACCCGCGGCTGGGGGCCGCCCTTCGTCGGCGACGACGGGGAGGTGTCGACGTACTTCCTGTCCTGCAACCGCAACAAGGAGTCGGTGGCGCTCGACCTGAAGAGCGACGACGGCGTCGAGGTGCTCGAGCAGCTGGTGCGCCGCGCCGACGTGCTGCTGGAGAACTTCCGCACCGGGGTGCTCGACCGGCTGGGCTTCGGCGTCGACCGGTTGATGGAGCTGAACCCGCGGCTGGTGCTGCTGAGCATCACCGGGTTCGGGCACGACGGCCCCGAAGGGGGACGTCCGGGGTACGACCAGATCGCCCAGGGCGAGGCGGGTCTGATGTCGCTGACCGGCGGGGGACCGGACGACCCGCAGCGGGTCGGCGTCCCGATCGGCGACCTGCTGGCAGGCATGTGGGGGGCGTACGGTGTCCTGGCGGCGCTGCTCGAGCGCGAGCGCACCGGGCAGGGGCAGGTGGTGCGCACCTCGCTGCTGGCGGGCATCGTCGGCGTGCACGCGTTCCAGGGCACCCGGTGGACCGTGGCCGGCGAGGTCGGTCGCGCCCAGGGCAACCACCACCCGTCGATCGCGCCGTACGGGCTGTTCCGCTGCCGCGACGGCGCCGTGCAGATCTCGGTCGGCAACGAGGCCCTGTGGGCGCGGTTCTGCGCCGGGTTCGGGCTCGACCCCGCGGCCGAGGGCCTGGCGCGCAACACCGAGCGGGTGCGGGACCGCGAGCGGACCGTCGCCGTGGTCGAGGAGGCGTTCCGCGAGTGGGACGCCGAGGCGCTGCTCGGGCGGCTCGCCGAGCTGGGGATCCCCGCGGGCAAGGTGCGCGCGCTCGACGAGGTGTACGGGTGGGAGCAGACCGCCTCGCAGGGGCTGCTCGTCGACGTCGAGCACGCCACCCTCGGCCGCATCACCCTGCCCGGCCCGCCGCTGCGGTTCTTCGCCGCCGACGGCGCCGAGACCACCCCGCGCGACCACACGCCGCCGCCGCTGCTCGACCAGCACGGCACCGACGTCCGGGCCTGGTTGGCGGGCGGGTGAGCACCGCCACCGGCACGCGCCTGGGCGCCCTCGAGCTGCTCGACCTCGTCCTCGACACCGGGTCGGTGCGTCGCTGGGACGCGCCGCCGGTCGCCGTCGAGACCTCCGAGGCGTACGCGGCCGAGCTGGCCGCGGCCGCCGAGCGGTCCGGGGTCGACGAGTCCGTGGTGACGGGCGAGGGGAGGCTGCGCGGACGGCGGGTCGCCTTCGTGGCGTGCGAGTTCGGTTTCCTCGCCGGCTCGATCGGACGCGCGGCGGCCGAGCGGCTCGTGCTCGCCGTCGAGCGCGCGACGGCGGAGGGGCTGCCGCTGCTCGCGGCCCCGGTGTCGGGCGGCACCCGCATGCAGGAGGGGACGGTCGCCTTCCTGCAGATGGTGAAGATCTCGGCGGCGATCGCGGCGCACAAGGCGGCCGGCCTGCCCTATCTCGTGTACCTGCGGAACCCCACGACCGGCGGCGTGCTCGCCTCGTGGGGCTCGCTCGGCCACGTGACGGTGGCCGAGCCCGGTGCCCTCATCGGCTTCCTCGGGCCGCGCGTCTACGAGGCGCTGCACGGGCAGCAGTTCCCGTCCGGCGTGCAGGTGTCCGAGAACCTGTTCGACCACGGCCTGGTCGACGCGGTGCTGCCGCCGGAGCGGGTGGCCGACGTGCTCGACCGCGCGCTCACCGTGCTGATGTCGCCGCGCCGCGGGCTGCCCCCGGTCGACGACCTGCCGGACGAGGAGGTGCCCGACGTGCCGGCGTGGACGTCGGTCGTCGCCTCGCGGCGCAAGGAGCGTCCGGGCATCCGCCGGCTGCTGCGCTACGCGGCCCGCGACGTCATACCGCTGAACGGCACGGGCGCGGGCGAGCTCGACCCCGGGCTGCTGCTGGCGCTGGCGCGCTTCGGCGACGTGCCGTGCGTGGTGCTGGGCCAGGACCGACGCGGCCAGACCGCGACGGCGCCGATGGGGCCGGCGGCGCTGCGCGAGGCCCGGCGCGGCATGCACCTGGCGCGCGAGCTGCGGCTGCCGCTCGTCACCGTCATCGACACCCCGGGTGCCGCGCTGTCGAAGGAGGCCGAGGAGGGCGGCATGGCGGGCGAGATCGCCCGCTGCCTGGCCGATCTGGTCACCCTCGACGCCCCGACGCTGTCGCTGCTGATGGGGCAGGGCACGGGCGGGGGCGCGCTCGCGATGGTGCCGGCCGACCGGGTCGTCGCCGCCCAGCACAGCTGGCTGTCGCCGCTGCCGCCCGAGGGGGCGTCGGCGATCGTGCACCGCGACACCGCGCACGCCCCGCAGATGGCCGACGCGCAGGGCGTCCGCTCGCTCGACCTGCTGCGGGCGGGCGTGGTCGACCGGGTCGTCGTCGAGCGTCCGGACGCGGCCGACGAGCCGGAGGCGTTCTGCCGCAGGGTGGGTCAGGTCGTGCAGGCCGAGCTCGTCCGGCTGCTCGACCGCGAGCCGGCGGAGCGGCTGGGTGCGCGGCTCGACAGGTACCGGCGGCTGGGGCTCTGAGCCCTCAGCCGACCGCCTTGCCGGCGGCGACGGCGAGAGCGTCGACCTTGTCGTTCATCTCGTCGCCGGAGTGGCCCTTCACCCAGCGGAAGGTGACGTCGCCCCGGTCGCGCACCAGCTCGACGAACGGCTCCCACAGGTCGCGGTTCGCCACCGGCTTCTTCGCGCTGTTGACCCAGCCGCGGGCGAGCCAGCCCTTCCACCAGCCGTCGCGGAAGCAGTTCACGACGTAGGTGGAGTCGCTGACCACCACCAGGGGGCTGTCCGAGAGCTCCTTGACCGCCTCGTAGGCGGCCTGGATCTCCATCCGCTGGTTCGTCGTCAGGGCGGCGCCGCCGCTGCCCTGCCGACCGTCCCTCGTCGCCCAGGCCCAGCCGCCGGGGCCGGGGTTGCCCGAGCACGCGCCGTCGGTCCAGACCCGGGTGGCGGTCTCGTCGTCGGGGGCGGGCAGGGCCGCCTGGCCGGACGCGCCCAGGTCGAGCGACCCCTGCGGGCAGGCGACGTGCTGCCAGCGCTTCTTCCCCTGGCCGCCGGCGTCGGTGATCTCCTCGCCGGGGCTGATCGCGGAGGAGCAGCGGGCGCAGGTGGTGGCGTAGCGGGCGGTCAGCGGCACGGCCACAGCCTAGGGAGGGCACGAGTGGTGCCGAAGCGGGGGAGTCCGTGCGGGCAGAACTCGACAGCCCCGCGCCGTCGCGGCGGCGGATAGGTTCGGCGCGTGCGCGTCCTGGTGGCCCTCGGTGGCAACGCGATGACGGGGCCCGACGGCTCCGCGGCGCCGGGCGCCCAGATCGAGGCCGTCACCCGCGCCGCCGGCGAGATCGCCGAGCTGGTGACCGCTGGGCACGAGGTCGTCGTGACCCACGGGAACGGGCCGCAGGTCGGCAACCTGCTGGTGAAGAACGAGCTCGCCGCGTCGGTCGTGCCGCCCGTCCCGCTCGACTGGTGCGGCGCGCAGACGCAGGGGACGCTCGGCTTCGTCCTGCTCGACACGCTGGAGCACGCGCTCGCGTCCGCCGGGTCGGACGTGCGGCCCGCCGCGCTGGTGAGCCGGACGCTGGTCGCGGCCGACGACCCGGGCTTCGCGGACCCCACCAAGCCGATCGGGCGGCACCTGCCGGCCGACGAGGCGAAGGTGCTGGTCGACCACGGCGAGACCTGGCAGGACCGCGGCGAGAAGGGCTGGCGGCGCGTCGTCGCGAGCCCCGAGCCGCTCGAGGTGCTCGAGGGGACGGCGATCCGCGCCCTGCTCGACGCCGGGATGCTCGTCGTGGCCGGGGGCGGTGGTGGCATCCCCGTCGTGCGCGAGGCCGACGGCTCGCTGCGCGGCGTCGAGGCGGTGGTCGACAAGGACCTGTCGGCGGTGCTGCTCGCCCGCGAGGTGCGGGCCGACGCGCTCGTCGTGGCCACCGACGTCGAGCACGTGATGGTCGGGTACGGGACGCCGGACGAGCGCCCGCTGACGACGACCACGCCGCGCGAGCTGCGTGCGCTGGCCGCCGAAGGGCACTTCGCCGCCGGCTCGATGGGCCCGAAGGTCGAGGCAGTCTGCCGCTTCGTCGAGGGCGGGGGAGCCCTCGCCGTCATCACGTCACTGCCCCGCACGTCCGACGCCCTCGACGACGACGCGCCCGACGCGGGCACCGTCGTCCGACCCGACTGAGTTCCCCACCACCACAAGGAGATCCGCCGTGCCCGACGCCATCGAGGTCCGCAAGGTGCCCATCCTCAGCGTGTCCGACGCCTCCGGGCTCGCCGACCTGATCGACCAGGGCGTCATCGAGGCCGATCGCGTCGTCGCGGTCATCGGCAAGACCGAGGGCAACGGCGGCGTCAACGACTACACCCGCATCATCGCCGATCGGGCGTTCCGGGAGGTGCTGGTGGAGAAAGGGTCTCGTCCGGTCGAGGAGGTGCGGCAGATCCCGATCGTGTGGTCCGGCGGCACCGACGGCATCATCAGCCCGCACGCCACCGTCTTCGCGACCGTCGCCCCCGAGAAGGTCGAGCAGACCGACGAGCCCCGGCTCACCGTCGGTTTCGCGATGAGCGAGCAGCTCCTGCCCGAGGAGATCGGTCGCGTGTCGATGGTCTCGAAGGTCGCCGCCGCGGTGGAGGTCGCGATGGAACGCGCCGGCATCACCGACCCGTCCGACGTGCACTACGTGCAGACCAAGACGCCGCTGCTGACGATCCACACCATCCGCGACGCCAAGTCGCGCGGCAAGACGGTCTGGACCGAGCACACGCACGAGTCGATGGACCTGTCGAACGGGTGCACCGCGCTCGGGATCGCCGTCGCGCTCGGCGAGATCGAGATGCCCACCGACGCCGACGTCATGCACGACCGGTCGCTGTTCTCGTCGGTGGCCTCGTGCTCGTCCGGCGTCGAGCTCGACCAGGCGCAGGTGGTCGTCGTCGGCAACGCGCGCGGGGTCGGCGGCCGGTACCGCATCGGGCACTCGGTGATGCGCGACGCGCTCGACACCGACGGGCTCTGGGAGGCGATCCGCGACGCCGGTCTCGAGCTGCCCGACCGTCCGCACCGCGACGACCTGCAGGGCCGGCTGGTCAACCTGTTCCTCAAGTGCGAGGTGAGCCAGGACGGCCAGGTGCGCGGGCGACGCAACGCGATGCTCGACGACTCCGACGTGCACTGGCACCGGCAGATCAAGTCGGCCGTGGGCGGCGTCACGGCGTCGGTGACGGGCGACCCGGCGGTGTTCGTGTCGGTGTCGGCCGCCCACCAGGGCCCGGACGGCGGCGGCCCGGTGGCCGCGATCGTCGACCTGGGCGAGGGGGAGCCGACCGGGTTCAGGCCTCCGCGGGCAGGCTGATCCGCATCGCGACGGGGTGGTCCCACTCGTCGCGGTTCGTCAGCCGGACCACCACCGTCCAGAGCGGGTAGACGAGGCGGAAGCGGCGGCCGACCTGGGTGCGGACGGCGCGCGCCTCGGCCTCGTCCTCGATCAGCCGCGCGTGCGCCTCCACGGCCTCGCCGAGGGGCGTGCCGCGCACGGTGCAGGCCTGCGCGAGCACGCGCGAGGTGTGGCGCAGGCGCTTGGTCTTGCCGGCGCCGCGGCCCGTGAAGGCGAGCAGCGCGGGCGGGTGGCCGGGCACCGGCTCGGGGCGGAACCAGACCGGCGTCGGGACGGCGCGGCCGTCCTTGCGGAACGTGGTCAGCAGCAGGTAGCTGCCCTCGGGCAGCGGGGTCGGCCAGGTCGCGGGCACGGCGTCCACGGTACGTCGGCGGGGCGGGTTACGGTGCTGGCGTGACCCCGTTGCTGATGGCCGTCGACGGCAACAGCCTGCTGCACCGCGCGCACCACGCCCACGCGCACAGCGGGCAGCGCGACCTCGCCGGTCGTCCGACCTGGGGGCTGCGCGGCATGGTCGCGCAGATCGGGTCGGCCGCGGCGCGGCTGACGCCCGACGCCGTCGTGGTCGCCTTCGACGCCGGCGACCCACTGCGGCGCGACGACTACCCCGGCTACAAGGCCGGCCGCGCCGAGAAGACCCCCGAGCTCGCCGAGCAGATCGCCGCCGCCCCCGACCTGCTCGACGCGGCCGGGTTCGCGGTCGTCCGGCACGAGGGGTGGGAGGCCGACGACTGCCTGGCCTCCGCCGTCCGCGGGGCGCGCGAGCAGGGCTGGCGCTGCACCGTGGTCACCAGCGACCGCGACGCCTTCGCGCTCATCGACGAGACCACGTCGGTGCTCCGCGTCATCACCGGCGGCATCGAGGCCTCGCCCGTGCTCACGCCGGCGCGGATGCCGCAGCTGTACGGCATCCGGGCCTCGCAGTACCGGTGCTTCGCGGCCCTGCGCGGCGACTCGTCCGACAACCTGCCCGGTGCCGTCGGCATCGGCGCCAAGACCGCCGCCAAGCTGCTCGCGGCGTTCGAGTCGGTGACCGACGTGTACGCGGCGCTCGACGCCGGCCGCTCCGACGACGTCGTTGCCGCGGTCGGGCCCGCGGCGACCCGGCGGCTGGCCGACCCCGTCTCGCGGGCGAACGTCGAGCGCAACCTGGTGGTCATGGCGATGCGCGACGACCTGACCCTGCCTCCGCACGAGCGCATGCGGGTGCCGATGGACCTGCTGCAGATCCAGCGGACGCTGCGCGAGCGCGACATCCACCTCGGCCCGTCGCTGTGGGCGCTGGTCGGGGGAGCGGCGCCCGGCAGCGACCCGTGGGCCGCGATGGCCGAGCAGGAGGACGTCGTCGAGGTGCCCGCCGCGCTGCGCGCGCTCGTGCCCGCGGGTGCTCCCGCGGTGGTCGAGCAGGACGACCCGGAGGAGCAGCTCAGCCTGTTCTGATCGGCCTCAGAACCGTTGTGGCTGTGGATGATCTGACCGGCCGTCGTACAGGTGTTCTAGAGTGGGTACGTGGACGCACCCGATCCGGAGGTGATGCTCGAGGCGGGGCGCCGCCTCGTCCGGGGGCTGCGCAACCGAGCCCGGGCACGGGCGGCCGACGACGCGCAGATGCTGGTGCAGGTGCGCCTGCTCGCGCAGACGAGCCGCTACCGCAACCGGCACCGCCTGGGCGAGGTGCTGGTGTCGCGGCGCACGGTCACCGGCAACCTCCAGCTCACCGAGCCCGACCTCGACGACCTCGGGGCGCGCGAGGTCGCGGCCGCGCTGGCCATCACGCTGCACGAGGCGCACCAGCTGCTCCGCGTCGCCGACGTGCTGACCACCACGCTCACCCGCACCGCCGCGGCGCTGGCGGCCGGCCGGGTCGACCTGCGTCGCGTGCAGGCGCTGGTGCGGGGCGTCGACGGGTTGCCCGAGGCGGCGGTGCTGAAGGTCGAGAAGCGGGTGCTCGACCTCGCCGACGACGCCGAGTCCCCGTGGGACGACGTCACCGCGCGCGGCTTCGCCGACCGGGTCAGGCGCGCCGTGGCCGATGTCGTCCAGCAGGACCTGGTCGAGCTCGAGCGCGACCTGCGCGAGCGCACCGGCACCTGGCTGCAGGTCGACGTCGGCAACCCGGCGCTGGCGACCTTCACCGTGACCGGTCCCACTGCACAGCTCGCGCCGCTGGCCGAGGCGGTGGCCGCAGGCGCGCGTCGCGTCGCGACCGGCGAGCGCGACGGCCGCACGGTGGGCCAGGTCGAGGTCGACGTCCTGGTGGCTGCGGTGGTGCACGACGTGCCACCCGGCCCGGGCGGTGCGCGGCGCGAGCTCGGCGTCGTGCTGCACGTCGACACGCTCGTCGAGGACGGGCCGGCCGCGCACGCGGCCGGCCAGGTCCGCGGTACCGGCACGGGCGGCGTGCTGCACGCGTCCGCGGCCGCCACCCGGCTCGCCGCCGACGGGCTGCAGGCCGGCAGCGCGACGACGTGCGTGCTCGTCGCCGACGACGACGGCCACCTCGACCGGGTGCTGCGCGTCGGTCCTGCGCCCTCGGGCGGATGGACGCGCGAGACCCTGGTCACAGCCGCGCGGACGGCGCTGCGCAGACCGGGTCGACGGGTCGCGGCCGGGCGCCACGACGCCTGTGACGAGGTGGTGGCGTCGGTCCGGGCCCGCGACCCGGTCTGCACGTTCCCCGGGTGCGGCGTACCGGCGTCACGCTGCGACCTCGACCACGACGAACCGTGGCCGCGCGGCCCGACCACGCCCGAGAACCTCACACCGCGCTCCCGCAGGTGCCACCGGTACAAGACGGCCGCCCTGTGGCGCTCCCGCACGCGTCTGGACGCCTGCGGGCACGTCGTCGCCCACGAGTGGACCAGCCCACTCGGCACCCGCCAGGTCGTCGAGGTGCCCGCGCTGCCCGGGTACGGACCGGGGGAGGCCTACGGCTCGATGCCGATGCCGCCGCGGCGCTCCCAGGCGTCCATCTGAGCGGCGCCGACGCGCGGCCAGTGCGTGCCGCCGCGCGGCGCGACCCGCTCGTCGTACGAACCGGGGACGAAGGCGGGGTCGACCAGGCAGTCACCGGCGAACTCCGCCTGCGCCGCCACGCACCCCGCCGCCACGGCGTCGGGCGTCGGACGCTCGCCGCCGGCGGTCCACGACGACAGCGCCCGCATCACGGCGACGTACTCGGGGTCCTGCAGGTAGCTGTGCTCGGACTCGGTGGTGAACACGGCGGCGTGCAGGTCCGCCGTCCCGGCCGCCTCGCGGGTGAGGCGGTACGCGTCCTCCTGCTCGACGAACACCGTCGGGTCGCCGATCGCGTGCAGCGACAGCGTCGGCACGTCGACGACGCCGGTGAGGTCGCTGTCGTACGCCAGGTCGCGGCGGGCGAGCGGGTCGCGGGCGTACCGCTGCACGCCGGCGTTCAGCGCGCGGTCGTCGGACGTCCCCGTGTAGCGGACGCCCCTGTCGGTGAACGGGTTCCGCCCGTCCAGCCGCTCGTGCACGAGGTCGGCGAAGGTCCGCGTCGCCCAGCTCATGTGCGACTCGAACGACTCCTCCGGGAGGCGCGCGGCGGCGAGCACGTCGTCGAGGCGCTGCTGCTGCTCCGACGTCCTGGCCGACGGGTCCGACTGGTACCCGGTGCACTCCTGCAGGCGGGAGCGCAGGTCGGCGCTCGACATCTCCTGCCCGGGGGCGAGTCCCATCCAGAGCGGGTACTGCGTCTCGTCCGGACGCGGGTGGTTGCCGCAGTAGTACTGGTAGACCACCCGCAGGTCGAGGCGGTAGTCGTATCCGCGCGTGCCGCCGGCCACGAGCCCGGCCGTGAGCAGCGCGGCGTCGTAGGCGTCGCCGTCGGTCTCGAGCAGCTTCGCCGCGACGTTGCCGCCCCACGACTGCCCGTGCAGGAACGTGGTGCGCGGCTCGCCGAACTGCGCGACGAACGCCTCGCGCGCGTGCTCGGTGTCCTCGGCCGCCATCCGCACGCCGTACCCGCCGCGCCGGTACGACGACCCCACCCAGGCGTAGCCCTCGCGGACCATCACCGACCAGCGGTCGAGGTCCTCCTCGGACCGCTCGGCCGTCGACGCGCCGAGCGACGGGCCGCCGTGGGCGTGGACGACCAGGTCGCCCTCCCAGCCCGCCGGGACGGCCGCCCAGTACGGCGCGCCCGCGACGTCCGTGCCGGTGAAGCACGAGGCGTCGGCCGGGACGCTCGGCGGGCACGGCGCTGCCGCGGCGGGCGGGCTCGCGGCGTAGACGGGAGCCGCCAGCAGCGGCAGGGCGAGCGCTGCGGCAAGGGCTGCGCGGGTGGAGGTCCTCATGACCGTCTCCTTCGTCGGTCGGGTGCGTCGGCGCCAGCCTGGACCCGACGACGTCCGGTTCGACCGTTTCGTGCGTTGTGGTCAGTGGTGCGCGTCGCGTCCGAAGGGCCTCCGCGAGCGGTCGTGCGGCCCTACGCTCGTCAGGTGCGACGACGACACGGAAGGGGGGCGCTCCTGGCAGCCGGGCTGCTGGCGGTGCTCACCGCCTGCGCGCCCGCCGGCGCCTCGCCCGAGGGCGCCCACGGCGACGCCGCAGTCCACGAGAGCACGCCGAGCGCCTCGGCCCACGGCCACCAGGCGGAGGCCGACGTGGTCCCCGCGTCTGCGCCGCTGCGGTCCGGCGAGCGCTACCTCGACCTCGCGCTGCCCGAGCCGTACGCGCCGTCGGCGCAGGCGCCCGGCACCGACGACTACCGCTGCTTCGTCCTCGACCCCGGCCTGTCCGCCGACGCGTTCGTCACCGGCGTCGACGTGCTGCCCGAGCGGGCCGAGCTCGTCCACCACGTCATCCTGTTCCGGCTCCCGCCCGAGCAGGTGGCCGCGGCCGAGCGGCTCGACGCCGCTGAGGACGGCCAGGGCTGGACCTGCTTCGGCGGGCCGGGCCTGCCGCTCAACGGCCTCGACGACGCCGCCTGGCTCGGTGCCTGGGCGCCGGGTGGCGGCGAGAAGGTCACCGCGGAAGGACTGGGCATCCCCGTCGCCGCCGGCAGCCGGGTCGTCGTCCAGATGCACTACAGCCTGCTCCAGGTGCCTCGCGGCGAGCAGGCTCCGACCGACCGCAGCGCGGCCCGGCTCCGCGTCACCGACGCGACCGCGGACCTGACGCCGCTCGAGACGGTGCTGCTCGTCGCCCCCGTCGAGCTGGCCTGCCGGCCCGAGCACGCCGGCGGCGAGCTGTGCGACCGCGAGACCGCGCTCGACGACGTCGCCGACCGGTTCGGCGAGGAGTCGCACGTCGTCGCCAACGGTCTGCAGCTGATCTGCGGCGCGTCGGCCAACCGCGGGTCACCGGTGCAGTCGTGCGACCGCGAGATCACCGAGCCCACCACGCTGCACGCCGCGGCCGCCCACATGCACCTGCTCGGCGAGACCATGCGGATCGAGGTCAACCCGGGCCGGCCGGGTGCCCGCACGGTGCTCGACGTGCAGGACTGGGACTTCGACAACCAGGGCGCCACACCGCTTCCCGAGCCGGTCGCCCTGGCCGCGGGCGACACCCTGCGCGTCACGTGCCGCCACGACCAGGCCAACCGCGACCTGCTGCCGGCCTTCGAGGGCGTCCCCGAGCGCTACGTGCTCTGGGGCGAGGGCACCACCGACGAGATGTGCCTCGGCATCGTGATGGTCACGCGCCCCTGACGGCGTCGCGCTCCATCTCGCTGAGCAGCAGGTACTCGGACTCCTCGTAGCGCCACGCGAGGCGGCGCTCGGCCTCCGAGCGGAGGGCGGACGCGGCGTTCACGGCGGCCGAGCGGGCGAGCAGGGCGTCGAGCACCGCGACGGCGGTGGGCCGGGTGCGCTGGGCGGGGACGGTCACGGTGCCTCCTCGGGTCCCTGCGAGGGAACCCGCTCAGTCCACACCGCCGAGGTGACGTCCGCGTGCCCCGGTGTGACATCGGCGTGAACTCTCGGCGCCCGGCGGGCCGGGCGGACGGTGCGCGTGACGGTGAACGTGCCGTCGTCCGCGACCACGTCGGTGGGGCCGACCATGCGCCGCAGGGCGCCGGTGTGGGCGAGCCGGGAGTTGAAGACCGTCCACAGCTCGCCCCCGTCGCGCAGCACCCGCGCGGCGCCGCGCAGCAGCCGGAGTCCCGCGTCCGGGGCGAGCGTGGCGCCGACGTGGAACGGCGGGTTGCACACCACCAGGTCGGCGCTCGCGTCCGGACGCTCGTCGAGCCCGTCCTCGCGCACGACGGTGACGCGCTCGGCCACGCCGTTGGCCCCGACGGTCGCGATGGCCGAGCGCACCGCGGCGGACGAGGCGTCGACGGCCGTGACGACCAGCCCGGGACGCGCGGTGGCCAGCGCGGTCGCCAGGACGCCTGTGCCGCAGCCGAGGTCGATCGCCTCGCGGGCGGTCGGCTGCATCCGGTCGAGGTGCCGCAGCAGCGCGCGCGTCCCGATGTCGACGTGCGCCCCCGCGAACGCCGCCCCGTGCGCCACGACCTCGAGCCCGAGGGCGTCGTCGACGACGCGTCGGGGGTAGCGGGTGCCGGCCGCGTCCCGGACCGGCGCGGTCGCGACCAGGACGCGCGACTTCTGCCGCGCCAGCGTGGCCGTCACCGAGCCGAAGGAGCGGCCGAGCACGTCGTTCATGCTGCGCGCCATGTGCTTGACCCGACCCCCGGCGAGCACGACGACGTCGTCGTGCGCGTGCGCGGCGGCCAGCTGCGCGATCTCCTCCAGCGCGTCGAGTCCTCGGGGCAGCTGCACGAGCACGACGCGCGCGCCCTCCACGAGCGAGGTGTCGAGGTCGTGGTGGCGGTAGGTGCCCTCGAGACCGGTCTCCTCGGCGTTGCGGTCCAGCGCGCGCTCGCCGGTCAGCAGGTCCTGGTGCACGCGCACGTCGCGCGCCCCGTGCAGCGCGACCGCGCCCAGCGTGAGCGCGCCGTAGTGGTCACCGACCACGACGACCGTGCCGGGCGGTGCCGCGACGAGCGCCTCGGCGGCCTCGTCGAGCAGCAGCCGGTCGGTCGCGTCGACCGCGAACAGGTTCGGCGCCTCGACGTCGGGCGCACGGCGCAGCAGGTCGAGGTCGAACCCCGGGGCGGCCGCCATCAGAAGTGCGTCAGCACCCGGGCCGGCTCCGGCCAGGAGAACAGCGCGTGCGCCCGGCCGACGGCCGACTCGTGGCGGGGACGGGCCCGCCCGGCGGCGACGAGCGACGCGACCGACGGCGAGCCGCCGCCGAGCCAGAGCGAGGCCAGGCCGGCGGCGTCGAGCGCGAGGTCGGGCTCCTCGCCGTCGGTGCGCTCGCAGGTCGCCGTGCCGTCGTCGGCGACCACGAGGCGGTACCTGCCGGCCACCTGGCCCTGCGCGTCCGCGACGTCGAGCACGAGCGCACCCGGGACGGGGTAGCGGCGGGCCGACAGCGCGGCGGGGACGTCGTGCAGTCGGACGTAGAAGCCGTCGCGCACCGGCCCGGACGTCGCGGCGCGGGCGTCGGTGAGGAACCATGGCAGCGACCAGTCCGGCGGCAGGTCGAACAGCTCGACCGAGGTGATGAAGTCGACCTCGCACAGGAAGCGCACCAGCGCCGCCTCGACGGCGTCGTCGACCGCCAGCAGGTCGTGCACCCGCAGGGTCGCGCCGTCGTCCCAGCTGGCGCCGTCGGCGACCTTGAACACCACCGCACCGTCGACGTCGCCGTCGGGGGAGCGGTGCAGCAGGAACCGGCGCCCGGCGTCGTGGTCGGTGAGGTCGGGCACCAGGCCGCCCAGCCAGCGGTGGTACGACTCGGCACGGCCGATCGACCCGGGGCTGCGCAGCGACACCCGGTCGTACAGGTCGCCCACGACCTCGGCCCAGGCGGCGCCCTCGACGGCACGGAACGACCCGTCGGCCACCGGCGCGTCGGGGCGGAACCGGGCGCGGCGCGCGTCCACCGTCCACGGACACCACGCGGCGGCGGGGCCGTAGCCGTAGCGGCCGTAGATCGGCGCCTCCGAGGCCACCAGCACGCTGGCCACCTGCCCGGCCTCGCGGGCACGGACCAGCTCGGCGTCCATCCACCGCGACAGCAGACCGCGGCGCCGGTGCGTGGCGAGCACCGTCACGCCGCTGACCGCGTTCGCGTCGACGCGCGCGCCCGGCACGACGAGGGTGGTGTCGAACGAGCGGAACGTCGCGACGACCTGGCCGTCGTCGACGCCCACGGTGAGGCGGTGGTCGAGCGTGCGCTCGCGGCGCCAGGCGATGTCGGTGTCGCTGGGCACCGGGCCTAGATAGGTCAGGGCGGTGGTGACGGCCCAGGAGCGGACGAGCGCCTCGTCGTCGCGGTCGAGCGGGACGAGCGGGACCTCACGATCAGCGGCCACGCATCATCTTCCGGTCGGGGCGCACCCGCAGCGGGTCGACGCCCTTGGGGATCGGCGCGCGGACGCCGCCGATGGAGCGCACCCGCTTCAGCACGACCGACACCTCGTCCTTGGTCAGGACGGGCTTGAGCTTCATCACGTGCCGGCCGACCTTCGACAGCGGCACCTGGCCCTCGCCGTCACCGGCCTGGACGAGGTGGATCGGCACGCTCGACAGCACCCGCTTGTGCTTCTTCTCCTCGGCGGCGAGCAGCTTGCCCACCCGGTGCGGCGGGCCGTCGCCGACCAGCACGACGCCCGGGCGCCCGATCGCGCGGAAGACGGTGTCGCGGGTGCGCGGGTCGATCGCGACCGGCTCCTCCTCGACGGTCCAGCCGCGGCGCAGGATGCGCAGCGCCAGGGACGCGGCGCCGGGCTGGCCCTCGGCCTGCTTGAACGCGGCCGACTCGGCCCGGCGGGCGAGCACGAACATCGCGCCGAGGACGGCGAACGGCAGCGCCAGCACCGTCGCGTAGATCGGGTGCCCGGTGAGCACGCCGATGCCGAGGCCCACCACGAGCACCGCCGCGACGACCAGCAGCATCCACCAGATCAGCGCGGGGTCGACCCGGCGGGTGGCGTGGAACAGCTGGACGATCTGCTTGACGCGTCCCGGCGGCTTGCCCGGGTCGCGGCGACGGCGCAGGAACCCGCGCTTCGGCGTCGCGGTGGAGTCGGTGGACATGGCGTCCAGGATAGGCGTTCGCGGGCCTCAGTCCGTCGCGGGCGCGGGCACGCACAGGACCGGGCGGGTGGAGATGCCGAGGAGCCGGTGCGGGGTGGACCCGAGGATGGCGCCGCGCAGCGGGCTCTCGCCCCACAGGCCGACGACGATGACCGACGCGTCGTAACGGTCGGCGACCTCGACGAGCGCGTGCGCCGGCTTCGCCCGCACCAGCTCGACCACCGTCTCGACCCCGGCCTCCTGGGCGGCCTCGACGGCGTGCGCCGTGGCGGTCTGCCCGAGCTCCTCGAGGGCGCGGGCGTGGCTGCGGAACTCCTCGCCGAGCCCGCCGGGCGGCGTCACGCCGTAGACCAGGACGAGCTGCTGCCCGAACCGCTGGGCCAGGTCGATCGCGGTGGTCAGCGCCGCGCGGGCGCCGGGGGACTCGTCGTAGCCCAGGACGATGCTCACCGCTGCGCTCCCTCGCTCGTGCCGTCGAGCAGGGCCGGGTCGACCACACCCGCCCGCTCCTGCCAGAACCGCGCGTCCTGCGCCCGCCACACCAGCATGACGACGACGCCGACCACGAAGATGCCGACGCCGATGACGAGCGGCGGCGCGACCCCGAACCAGGCCTGCCCGCTGTAGGACGCCGCGGGGTCGCTCAGGTCGATCGCCGACCGGACCAGCAGCCACGCCAGCAGCGCGGCACCGACGACGGGGCCGACGCCGATGAGCAGCAGGTTGCGCACGCTCTCGGTGAGGTGGCGCCGGTAGTAGACGGCGCAGGCGACGCCGGTCAGCGCGTAGTAGAACGCGATCAGCAGCGACAGCGCCGCGAGCGAGTCGAACAGCGCGTTCTCGCTGATCGTCGACACCACGAGGTACCAGGCGATCGCGATGCCGGCGACCCACCAGGTCGAGACGTCGGGCGTCCGGAAGCGAGGGTGGATGTGCGCCAGCCGCCGGGGGAGCGCGGCCCGTCGCGCCATGCTCAGCCCCGTCCGCGACGCGGGGATGATCGTGGTCTGCGTCGAGGCGATCGACGACGTCGCGACCGCCACGTACACCACCCAGTCCCAGCCGCCGAGCACCTCGCTCGACAGCAGCGCGAAGACGTACTCCTCCTCGCCGCTGTTGTCGGACAGGAACGTCGGCCCGGCGTAGGCGACCACCGCGAACGCCACGGACAGGTAGGTGACGAGCAGCACCACGGTCGAGACGATCCCGGCCCGTCCGGGGGCGGACGCCGGGTCGGTGGTCTCCTCGCTGAGGTTCACCGCCGACTCCCAGCCCCAGTACGCGAACACGCCGAGCAGCAGGCCGCTGGTGAGGGCGCCGCCGCCCTCCGCGAACGGGTTCAGCCAGGACAGCGACGGGGTGATCGACTCCAGCGAGCTCTCGCCCGCGGTCGCCCGCCACAGCGCCACCCCCGCGAACACCAGCAGCGCGCCGACCTGGGCGAGGATCAGCACGTTCTGCAGCCTCGCGGACATCTCGGTGCCGAGCACGCACAGCCACGTCATCGCCAGGATCAGCGCGACCGCCAGGCCCCGCACCGTCCAGGTGCTCTCGGTCCACGAGTCGAGCCCCACCGCGAGCAGCGAGAACCGCACGCCCACCTCGGCCAGCGACCCGATGACGAGCACGCCGGTCATCGTGATCGCCCAGCCGCCGAGCCAGCCCGCCCAGGGCCCCATCGCGCGGGTGACCCACGAGAACGTGGTGCCGCAGTCGGTGTCGACCCGGTTGAGGAAGTAGAACGCCGACGCGATGAGCAGCATCGGCACGAAGCTCGCCAGCAGCACGCCCGGTGCCGCGACGCCCACCAGGACCACGATCGGCCCGATGATCGCGGCCAGCGAGTACGCGGGGGAGGTGGCGGCGAGCCCGATCACCAGGGCGTCGACGAAGCCGATGGCCCCCTCGCGCAGGGTGGCCTGCTCCTCCGGGGGTGAGGCCGTCGTGTCGGTCATGGGGCATGCAACCGCCCCGGTGCCCCCGCTGTCGAGCCTCAGCGCTGCAGCAGCGCGCTGGCCTCCTGCCGGGCGGGCGCCTCGACGGTCAGGTGGGCGAGGGCCTCGGGCACCTCGCGGCCGGCCTTGGCCATCGCCTGCGCCCACAGCCGACCGGCCCGGTACGACGAGCGCACGAGGGGCCCGGCCATGACGCCGGCGAAGCCGATCCGCTCGGCCTCCGCGCTGAGCTCGACGAACTCCTCCGGACGCACCCAGCGCTCGACGGGGTGGTGGCGGGGGGAGGGCCGCAGGTACTGGGTGATCGTGATCAGGTCGGTGCCCGCGTCGTGCAGGTCGTGCAGCGCCTGGACGACCTCGTCGATCGTCTCGCCCATGCCCAGGATGAGGTTCGACTTGGTGACCAGGCCGGCGTCGCGGCCCATCGTGATCACCTCGAGCGAGCGGTCGTAGCGGAACGCCGGGCGGATGCGCTTGAAGATGCGCGGCACCGTCTCGACGTTGTGCGCGAACACCTCGGGCCGGGCGTCGAGCACCTGGCCGACGAGCTCGGGCACCGCGTTGAAGTCGGGGACGAGGATCTCGACGCCGGTGCCGGGGTTGAGCTCGTGCACCTGGCGGATCGTCTCGGCGTACAGCCAGGCGCCGCCGTCCTCGAGGTCGTCGCGGGCGACGCCGGTGATCGTCGCGTAGCGCAGACCCATCGCCTGGACGCTCTCGGCGACCCGCCGCGGCTCGTCGCGGTCGAGCGGGGTGGGCTTGCCGGTGTCGATCTGGCAGAAGTCGCAGCGCCGGGTGCACTGCTCGCCCCCGATGAGGAAGGTGGCCTCGCGGTCCTCCCAGCACTCGAAGATGTTGGGGCAGCCTGCCTCCTCGCACACGGTGTGCAGGCCCTCGCGCTTCACCAGCGACTTCAGCTCGGTGTACTCCGGGCCCATCCGCGCCCGCGTCTTGATCCACTCGGGCTTGCGCTCGATCGGCGTCTCGGCGTTGCGGGCCTCGAGCCGCAGCAGCCGCCGTCCCTCGCGTTGGACCGTCACATCCACATCCTAAGTCGGGCGGACGGGAGGGCATTCCCCGGGCGCACCTAGGCTCGGGGACGTGACCGTCGAGCTCCGCGTGTTCATCGAGCCCCAGCAGGGCGCCTCCTACGACGACCAGCTGGCGGTGGCCCGCCGCGCCGAGGAGTGCGGCTTCGGCGCGTTCTTCCGCTCCGACCACTTCCTGTTCATGGGCGACCGCGACCCGCGTCCCGGCCCGACCGACTCGTACGTGACGCTCGCGGGCATCGCCCGCGAGACCAACACGATCCGGCTCGGGACGCTGGTCACCTCCGCCACCTTCCGCGACCCCGGCCTGCTCGCGGTGCAGGTCGCCCAGGTCGACCAGATGTCGGGCGGACGGCTCGAGCTCGGCCTGGGCGCCGGCTGGTTCGAGCGCGAGCACGAGGCGTACGGCTTCGCGTTCCCGCCCACGAGGGAGCGCTTCGACCGGCTCGAGGAGCAGCTCGAGATCGTCACCGGGATGCACGCGACGCCCGAGGGGCAGACCTACTCCTTCACCGGCCGGCACTACCGGGTCGTCGACTCGCCGGCGCTGCCCAAGCCGGTGCAGGAGCGGGTGCCGGTGCTGGTCGGCGGGCACGGGAAGAAGCGCACGCCGGCGCTCGCGGCGCGGTTCGCGTCCGAGTTCAACGTGCCCTTCGGCGACCTCGACGGCACGGCCGCGCAGTTCCGGCGCGTCGTCGACGCCTGCGCCGCGACCGACCGCCCGGCGGGCGACCTGGTGCTGTCGGCCGCGCAGACGGTGTGCGTCGGCCGCGACGACGCCGAGGTGGCGCGGCGCGCCGACGCGGCGGGCCGTCAGGTCGACGAGCTGGTCGCCGACGCCCTCGGCGGGACGCCGGCGCAGGTGGTCGACCGGATCGGCCGGTTCGCCGAGGCCGGCGCCACCCGCGTCTACGTGCAGGTGCTCGACCTGCACGACCTGGACCACCTCGACCTGATCGCGTCCGAGGTCGCCTCGCAGGTCTGACGCGCCGGCGTCAGCCCCAGATCGCGTCCGCCCACTCCGGGTGGTCGACGAAGGGGTTCCGGTTGCCCTGCCAGGTCTCGTAGATCTTCTCGTTGCGGGTGCGCTCGAACTCGCTCGGCGGGTCCTGCGCGTTCCACTCCAGCAGCACCGACAGCTTCCCGTGGCGCGGTGCGCTGCTCGCGCCGACGGCGTCGTCGGCCTCGAGGTCGGGGAAGCCGTCGCCACCCTCGTACCGCACCGACATGTAGAGGATCATCCGCGCCACGTCGCCCTTGTCGGCGTCGCGCGGCTCGAACGAGTCGGCGTCGGTGAGCGAGCCGGGTGCCTGCGCGACCGGGCTGCCGCCCTCGTCGAAGTCCTTGTTGCCGCGGGTCGAGTTCACCGTCACGTCGGTCGGCCGCAGGTGGTGCACGTCGGTGCCGGGGCCGGTGGCCTCGCCGAAGTCGCCGTGCGACTTGGCCCAGACGTGCTCGCGGTTCCAGTCGTCGACGCCGCCGCCGTTCGTCGACTTCGCCTGCGACGCACCGGAGTACAGCAGGATCACGTTCGAGGGGTTGCTCGGGTCCTCGTCGGTGTCCTCGAGCGCCTCCCACACCTGGTCGTAGCCGATACGGCGCTGCTCGCTGATGATGTCGTGCAGCGCCGCCTCGAGCGCCGCTCCGGTGAGGCCCTCGGTGCCTGCGTAGTAGTCGCCGGGGTCGGTCGGGTCCGTCGGCGGGTCGGTGGGCGGCTGGGTCGACCCCGCGGCGGCGAACGCGGTGGCGTCGCGCAGCCCCGGGTGGGAGAAGTACGCGCCGAGCGACCCGGTGACGTCGACGCGGTCGCCCAGCAGGTCGGGGTTCGAGCGCAGCCCCCAGGCGGACCGGAACTGCGAGGGCACCTGCACGTACAGCATCTCCGCGGTGCTCGTGGTCGAGGGCGAGTCGGCCAGCGCCAGCGCGTAGTCGCTCGGGAACCCGCTGGTCACCACGGTCGAGGTCGCCGTCGGCTGGCCGACGACGTAGCCCCGGACGGTGGCGGTGCTGCCGTCCTGGCGGGCGAGGGCCTGCGCGACGGTGAGCGGCTCCGCCGCGACGGCCGTCGCCCCGAGCGCGGGGACGAGGGCGAGGAGCAGGGCGGTGGCCAGACCGAGGGCGAGGGGGCCGAGCGCGAGCGGGGTGCGTCTCATGGCGGCAGAGCCAACCACGGAATGTCCGGTTGGTGGGGGTTCCGGACGGTGAACTTCCGGCGTCAGCCGGACACGGGCGCCAGGTGCGGCTGCGCGGCCGTGGCCACGAGGTCGGGCAGACGGGCCTCGACGAGGGGCAGCACGTCCTGGACGGTGACCGGGCGGTCGAGCTCGCGGGACAGGGACGTGACCCCGGCGTCGGGGATGCCGCAGGGGACGATCGCGTCGGCCCACGACAGGTCGCAGTCGGCGTTCAGCGCGAAGCCGTGCATCGTGACGCCCTGCGCGACCCGGATGCCGATCGCGGCCACCTTGCGGTCGGGCCCGCGGTGGTCGGCGGGCACCCACACGCCGCTGCGGCCCTCGACCTGCTGCGTGGCGAGGCCGAGGTCGGCGCACACCCCCATCAGCATCGTCTCGAGCCGGCGCACGTAGGCCACGACGTCGATGGGGTCGGGCAGGTGGAGCACGGGGTAGCCGACCAGCTGGCCGGGGCCGTGCCAGGTGATCTTGCCGCCGCGGTCGACGTCGACCACCGGCGTGCCGTCGACCGGGCGCTCGTGCGGCTCGGTGCGCTTGCCGGCGGTGTAGACGGCGGTGTGCTCGAGCAGCAGCACGGTGTCGTCGACCTCGCGCGCGACGACGGCCGCGTGCACCTCGCGCTGGCGCTGCCACCCGTCGAGGTAGTCGACGGTGGAGGGGGCGAGGCCGACGTGCTCGATCCGCATGCGACCAGCCTACGCCCGACGCCCGACGACGCCGACTGTGGACAACCGGACGCAAACACCTGCACCGATCGGGTTGGATGCCGGGGTGCAGCACCGAGCCACCGCCCCGCGCGTCGAGGGGTACACGCTGGGCCGGCTGCTCGGCACCGGCGCGTCCAGCCAGGTCTGGACGGCCGTCGACACCGCCACGGGTCGCACCGTCGCGCTCAAGGTGCTCACGGGCGACCTGCCCCGGCGCGAGGCCACCGTGCAGCGGCGGGTCGACCACCCGCACGTGCTGCGCGTCCTGCGCACGACCACCACCGCCGACGACCGGCCGGTGCTGGTCACCGAGCACGCCGCCGGCGGCAGCCTCGCCGCGCTCGTCGCGGCCCGCGGGCCGCTCGACCCGGGCGAGGTCGTCACGGTGCTCACGCCGCTGGCGGGGGCGCTGGCCGACCTGCACGAGCGCGGCGTGGTGCACGGCGACGTCTCCGCCGCGAACGTGCTGTTCCTGGCCGACGGGCGTCCCGTGCTGGCCGACCTCGGGACGGCCGGGCTGCTGGGGGTCGACGCGGTCGCGCACGGCACACCCGGGTTCGCCGACCCCGCGCTCGCGGCGGGGGCGTCGGTCAGCCCCGCGTCCGACGTGCACGCCCTCGGCGCGCTCGGGTGGTTCGCGCTGACCGGCCGGGCTCCCGAGCCCGCGGGCTCCCGCCCGCCGCTGATCCCGGTCGCGCCCGGCACCCCGCCCGGTCTGGCCTCGCTGGTCGAGCGCTGCCTCGAGCCGGAGGCCCGCCGACGACCGTCGGCGGCCGAGCTGGCGGTGCAGGCCTACGCCGCCGCCGACGCCGTGCCGGTGCGGCTCGGCCCCCTCGACCCCGCGGCGGACGCCGCCGAGGCGGCGCGGGCCGCGGCCGGCTCGACCGA
>NZ_BAAHAF010000122.1:0-13171 GCF_054777815.1 Angustibacter speluncae
GGCCCGCGGCGAGCAGCGCGCCGCTCGCCGGGCCGCCGCCCATGGCGATGGCGGCGTCGCGGCCCTGGTTCGCCGAGAGCGCCGCCCCCAGCCGGTCGCGGGGGACGACGGCGGGCAGGGCGGCGTTCGACGCCGAGCCGAACAGCCCGGTGCGCAGGCCGACGGCCGCGTTCGCCGCCAGCAGCCACCACACGTCGAGCACGCCGGTCACCAGCGCCCCGGCCAGCAGGCCGGTGAGCGCGGCCCCGAGGAGCCCGCCGACCACCATGAGCCGGCGCCGGTCGTGCCGGTCGGCGAGCACCCCGCCGGGCAGCGTCCCGGCGACCCGTCCGAGCGCTCCGGCGGCCGCGACCAGGCCCGCCAGCGCGGGCTCGCCGGTCACCACGAGGGTCAGCAGGGGGACGGCGAAGCCGTAGACCGAGGCGGCGAGCGCGCCGGAGGTGTCGCCCGCCAGCCAGACCAGGTAGTCGCGCTGGCGCAGCAGCCGGGGCGAGCGCGCGGAGGGCGGGCCGGACGGCGACGTGGCGGATGGGGCGAGCGGGGTGGCGGCGGTGGTCATGGCAGGACGGTAGATCGCGCACCGACTATTGCGCAAGAATCGTTGCGCAACTTTCGCTGCACGAGTCGGGTACGGTGCGGGCGTGGCGGACGAACGGGTGGAGCAGGGCACGCAGCCGGCCGGGCGCGAGGGGACGACGACCCTGACCTCGCCGATGCTGCGGGCGATGAGCCACCCGGTGCGGCGGCGGCTGCTGCAGCTGCTGGAGCGCACCGCCCCCGCCCGGGCGACCGACCTGGCGCAGGAGCTCGGGCTGCCGGTCAACCAGGTGAGCTTCCACCTGCGCAGCCTCGCCCGCGCCGACCTGATCACCGAGGCACCCGAGCACGCGCGCGACCGGCGCGACCGGGTGTGGGTGCCCACCAGCCGCAGCTACCGCCTCACCCGCCCGACCGGGCCGGTGTCGGCCGAGGACAGCCAGGTGCTGGAGGCGTTCCTCGGCGAGACGGCCGGCGAGGTGCAGGTCCTCGTCCGCAACGTGCTGTCCTGGGCGGCCGACTACGCGGCCGGCCGCGACGGCGAGCACCGTGGTGCCGCGACCCAGGAGATCGTCCGGCTGACCGCCGACGAGGTGCGCGAGCTGGTGCTGGCCATCGACCGGCTGGTCGAGCAGACCCAGCAGCGCTCGGACGAGACCGGCGCCCCGGACCGCCGGGTCTGGGACCTCGCGCTCGTAATTGGTCGCGACGACCTGCGCTGACCTGCGCCGACGGGCGAGGGCCCCGGACCACGTGGGTCCGGGGCCCTCGCCCGAGCAGGGGAGCCGGTCAGGCGCGCTCGGTCCGCGACAGCCGCAGCAGCGCGGCACCGACGAGCAGGAACAGCGCGCCCAGCCCCACCGCCATGGCGGCGATGCCGAACGACACGACCGAGGTGAACAGCGACGCCCGCAGGAACGAGCCGTTCATGACGGTGGCGCGCACCGGGTCCTCGCGGTCGAGCTCGGCATACGTCTTGCCTCCGGACGCCTCCATCGCGTGGTGCTCGATGATGTCGGCCTGGCTGTAGGCGGTGAGCGGGCCGTCGACCGGCTCGCCGGCGAACCAGCGCGCGTCCTCGGCGACGGTGATCTTCTCGTCGGCGAGCGAGGTCTGCACCAGGCCCCAGGTGGCGACGCCGCCGAGGGCGAGGACGACGCCGCCCACCATCACCAGGACGGCGAGCAGGCGCAGCGGTCCGCGGGCGGTCTGCCGGGTGGCGACGGGCCGGGTCTCGGTGGTGGTCATGACGCTCTCCTCGTTCGGGCGACCCTCTCGCGGGCCTCGTGCCGACCTCCTGCCGGCACGACCAGTCCACCGCCGGCACCCACCCGGGCGGCAGGGACGAGGGGCACGACCGGGCGGGACCAAGGTCCCGCGGTCGGCGGCGCGCTACCGTGTCGGCGCCGTGCTGCCCGGTTCGTCCGGTCCGGCCGGCCTGGTCGCCGCTCGGGCCGGCCAGCCGCGACGAGGAGACCCCGATGACCACCTCGACCCCGCAGGCCGCCCCCACGGCCCCCGCCGACCGCCTGCTCGACCTGCGCCGCGAGCGCCACGACGAGCCGCTGCAGACCTCCCGCGACGCCGTGGCCGAGGCGGTCGCGGGACTGGCCGACGACGAGACCGAGGTGCTGGTGTCGGCGCTGCGCCGCGGCGGCACGTGGGGCGACGCCCAGGAGCAGGTGCAGCGGGTGCGCGCGGCCACGATCGCCCTCGACGCGGACGCGCACCGCTGCGCGGTCGGGCTCTACTGCGACAGCGTCCTGCTCACCTGGGACGAGTGCGCCGAGGTGTCGCCCGCGATGACCTACCGGCCCGCCTGAGCCCTGGCGCCGGCCCGCATGGTGACCACGCACCGGGGTAGGAGCCGCCGGTGAGCGAGCACACCGACGGACCGCGCCGTCACGACGGCCACGAGGACGAGCTCGACTTCCCGCAGGAGGACCCGCAGGAGGACCCGCTGGCCGATCCGGTCGAGGAGCACCTCGGCGTCGGCGCCGACCCCGAGCCGGGCCGCGACCCGGACGAACCGTCCGACCTCGCCCGGCCACGGCCCGACGACGACGAGCCGTCGGGCGGCTGACCGCCGCCGGTCAGCGGCGGCGCTTGACGCCGACGTCGTAGCTGCCCTGCCCGCCGGGCTGCTGGTGCCGCACGGTCAGCCAGTACTCCGCCGGCCGCAGCTTGCGGACGATGCGCGCGTTCGCGCCCGCGCCGCGGTCCTCGTCGAAGGTGAGCACCGCCGCGCTGTCGTCCGGGCCGTGCAGCGTCAGCACGGTGTCGGTGGTGCCGGTCGTGGTCGCGATGTAGGTCGCGGCGTCGGTCACGGTGAAGTGGTAGGTGTCGACCTCGCCGCCCGCGGACAGGTCGGCCGTGTGCCGGGTGCCGGCCGTGTCGAGCTCGACCACCCCCGGGTCGTCGCCCGGGTACTGGGCCCGCACGAAGTCGCGGTCGGTCTGCGACAGCGAGGTGTTCCAGCCGATCGCGTAGCTGCCGACCGTCAGCGAGTCGGGCACCGCGTACTGCATGATCGACGTCGGGTCGAAGGTGCTGAAGTTCGTCTCGTCCCGGTCGTAGACGGCGAAGAGGTTGTGGTCGACGTCGGCCTTGGACCACCCCTGCTGCGCGTAGTACGCGTAGACCTTCGGTCTGTCCCAAGGGATCTTGCCCTGCGCGTCCGGGTTCTGGTGCTCGTGGATCATGCCGAGCGCGTGGCCGAACTCGTGGCGCACGACCCGCTCGTACTCCCGGGTCGGCGTGTTCGGCTCGAGCCAGCCGTAGTTCATCGTCGCCTCGGTGCGGGGGACGGTGAGCGCGTCGGTGCCGACCGTCGACCACGAGAAACCCTTGTCCAGGAACGAGATCCGGATCTCGGTCGCGCCGCTGGTGACGAACTCCAGGCGCAGGTTCGCCACCTGCTCCCACTCGGCCGCGATCTGGGCCACCTTCTCCTGCACGACGGTCCGACCGTCGAGGAACTGCACCCGCAGGGTGCGGCCGTTCTCCCACAGCTTGAGCCGCTCGACCGCGGCACGGGGGAAGCCGCGGCCCGCCGGGGCGATCGACCGGACCCGGACGTTGTCGACCCGCTGGGCGGTGGCGAGCTCGTCCGCGCTGCGGCGCAACGCGTTCCGATTCCCCCGCATGCCCCCCTCGGGTGCGAGCGTGCAGATCTTGTGCTGCTTGACCGCCACGGTGCCTCCTCCACCCGAGTCAACCGGCGTGCCGCCGTGCAGGGCAATGGCCCATCGGGCACCGCAGCGGCGTGCCTACCCGGCGTCCGAGCGCAGCAGCCGCACGCCACCGAGGACGAGGGCGCCGACCGCCCAGCACCCGAGCACCAGGAACGACTCGCCATCGGTACCCGCCGCGGCGGCGGTCTCGGCGCCCCGCTGGAACAGCAGGTCGAGCGCGCCCGTCCCCGGCATCGCGCGCGCGACGTCGGCCGCCCAGGTGGTGCGGACGATCTCGGGCAGCAGCACCGGCACCACGAACAGCAGCGCGAACAGCAGCGACAGCCCGCCCGGCGTGCTGCGGGTCGCGAGCCCGAGGCCGACGGCGAGCAGGGCGAGCGAGCCGTAGACGTAGGCGACCGTCCCGAGCCCCTCGGCGCCGGCGCCGAGCGGCAGCGCGAGGTCGGGCACGACGACGACCCCGACCTGCGCCCCGACCGCCACCAGGGCCGTGCCGACGAGCGCGACCGTCGCCGTGACGGTGCCGGCGCGGGCGGCCAGCAGCAGGCCGCGCCGCGGCGTCCACTGCAGGGTGGGCACGATCGCCCCCCGCGCGTGGTCGGCCGTCGCCAGCACGAGGGCGAGGGCGACGAGCGGGAACACGGCCAGCGCCCCGCCCAGACGTCCCACGTCCCAGGCCGTGATCCCGTCCGGGCGCGGTCCCTCGCGCAGGTCGGTCGCGCCGACCGTCGACACCACCAGCACCACCAGCGCGGTGGTGACCAGGAACACCCAGCTCGAGCGGACGGTCCAGGTGCGGGTCCACTCCGCCGCCGCCGCGCGGGCCAGCACGCGGGCCGTCGTCGGGTCGGCGGGTGCCGGACGGGACCCGGTCGCCGCGGCGGTCACCGCGCACCCCCGGCCGCGCGGTCGGGCTCGCGCCCGCCGCCGTGGTGCTCCACGGCGCCCTCGGTGAGGGCGAGGTAGGCGTCCTCGAGCGACTGCTCCGCCTGGGACAGGTGGTGCAGCGGCAGCGCGGCGGTGGCGGCCACCCCCGCCACCTCCTCGGCGCGCAGGCCGTCGACCTCGAGCCCGTCGGGGTCGTGCTCCGGGCGGTGCACCGTGGCGCCCCGCAGCTCGAGCTCGGTCGCCAGGTCGTCGCGACGGCGCGAGCGCACCCGCACCCGCTGCCCGCCGAGCCCGCCGAGCAGGTCGTCGACGGTGGTGTCGGCGAGGAGCCGGCCCCGGCCGATGACGACGACCCGGTCGGCCACCAGCTGCATCTCGCTCATCAGGTGGCTCGACACCAGCACGGTGCGACCGTCGGCGGCCAGGCCCTGCAGCAGCGCGCGGATCCACCGCACGCCGTCGACGTCGAGCCCGTTGACCGGCTCGTCGAACAGCAGCACGCCCGGGTCGCCGAGCAGCGCGCCCGCGATGCCGAGCCGCTGCCGCATCCCGAGGGAGTAGCCCTGGACCCGCCGCCCGGCGGCGCCCTCGAGACCGACCAGGCCGAGCACCTCCTCGACCCGCTGCCGGGGGATGCCGTGGGTGCGCGCGGCGACCAGCAGGTGCGCCCGGCCCGTGCGGCCCGGGTGCACGGCGCCGGCGTCGAGCAAGGCCCCCACGCGGTGCAGCGGCGCCGGCAGGTCGCGGTAGGAACGGCCGTCGACCAGCGCGGTGCCCGCGGTGGGGCGGTCGAGCCCGACGACCATCCGCAGGGTGGTGGACTTGCCGGCCCCGTTCGGGCCGAGGAACCCGGTGACCACACCGGCCGGGACGTCGAAGCGCAGGTCGTCGACGGCCCGCACGCGGCCGTAGGTCTTCGACAGGCCGCGGACCGTGATCACGGCTCGTCCTCCACGTACTCGAGCAGGTCGCCGGGCTGGCACCCCAGCACCCGGCACATCGCCTCGAGGGTGCTGAACCGCACGGCCTTGGCGCGGCCGTTCTTCAGCACGGCGACGTTCGCGGGGGTCAGGCCGACCTGCTCGGCGAAGTCGCCGACGGCCAGCTTGCGGCGGGCGAGCTCGACGTCGATGCGCACGACGATGGGCATCAGATCACCCCGTCGAGGTCGGTGCGCAGCGTGGTGGCCTGGCGCAGCAGGGTGCGCATCACCACGACCAGCAGGCCGACGACGCCGCCGACGAGCAGCAGCGCGAACATCACCAGCGGCCCGCCGGGGTCGTCGGCCTGCAGCCCCGCCCAGGCGGCGAACGCGGCGAACAGCGTCCAGGCGACGGCGAGCGCGCCGACGATGAGGTCGACCCAGACGAACGCGGTCTCGCTGAAGATCTCGTCGTGCCGCACGAGGGACAGCAGGCGCCAGGTGCACACCAGGACCACCTGCACGCAGAGGATCTCGATCGCCGCGAACGCGGTCAGGGGCCAGCGCAGGTACGCCTGGTCGGGGTCCTGCTCGGCCAGGTACGCGAACTGGCCGGGGAAGCTGAAGGTCTGGAAGACCACGAGCAGCAGGAACAGCACCACGAGCAGGACCTTCAGGGGGAGGACGACACGTCCGAGCCACGTCATGCCATCGAGAGTCGATGCTGATCTATCGATTGTCAACAGATTACGGTGTGGAGGTGCTGTGTCGGTGATCCGCACCTAGCGTCAGGCCGTGCACCTTCCGGGCGACGCCCTCTACCTGCTGGGCGGCCTGGCGCTGCTGCTGGGCGCGATCCTGCCCGCCGCGCTCGCGAACCGGGCGATGTCGGCTCCCGTCGCCTTCGTCGGACTGGGCCTGCTGATCGGCCTGCTGCCGCTGCCGTCCGGCGGCGAGCCGATCTCGCCCGTCGAGCAACCCGTGGTCGCCGAGCGGATCACCGAGCTGTGCGTGATCGTCGCGCTCATGGGCGTGGGCCTCGCGCTCGACCGCCCCCTCGGTCTGCGGCGATGGGCCTCGACCTGGCGCCTGCTCCTGCTGGCGATGCCCGTCTTCGTCGTCGTGGCGGCCGTCCTCGGGTGGTGGTGGATGGGGCTGGCGCCCGCCGCCGCCCTGCTGCTCGGCGCGGTGCTCGCCCCCACCGACCCGGTGCTCGCCTCCGAGGTGCAGGTCGCGGGCCCGGACGTCTCCGACGACGAGTCGGTCGCCGAGGGCGACGCCGAGGACGAGGTGGACGAGGACGACGAGGTGCGGTTCGCCCTCACCAGCGAGGCCGGGCTGAACGACGGCCTGGCGTTCCCGTTCCTGTACGGCGCGCTGTTCCTGGCCGCCGCCGGCACGGCCGAGGCGCACTCGCCGTGGCGGTGGGTGGCCTGGGAGCTGCTGGGCAAGGTCGCGATCGGCGCCGTGCTCGGCTGGGCGTGCGGCTGGCTGCTCGCGCGGATGGCCTTCCGCTCCCGCGTCCGGCCGCTGCGGCTGGCCGAGACCGGCGAGCCGCTGCTCGCGCTCGCCGCCACCTTCCTGGTCTACGGGCTCACCGAGGTGGCCGGCGGGTACGGCTTCCTGGCGGTGTTCACCTGCGCGCTCGCGCTGCGCGCCCACGAGCGGCGCTCGAGCTACCACGACGAGCTGCACCGCTTCGTGAGCCAGCTCGAGCACCTGCTGACCATGCTCGTGCTGCTGCTGCTCGGCGCCTCGGTCTCGTGGGGGCTGCTCGCCGACCTCACCTGGGCCGGTGCCGCGGTGGCCGTGGTCGTGGTGTTCGGCGTGCGTCCGCTGACCGCGGCGCTGTCGCTGCTGCCGGGGCTGCCGTTCGGCCGCACCGGGCTGAGCCGGCTCGAGGTGGGGGTGGTGTCGTTCTTCGGGATCCGCGGCGTCGGGTCCCTGTACTACCTGTCCTACGCCACGGGGGAGGGCGACTTCGCGGGCATCCGTGAGGTCTGGTCGGCGGCGACGTTCGCCATCCTGCTCTCCGTGGTGGTGCACGGGGTGCTCGCCACCCCGGTGATGGAGCGGCTCGAGCGTCGGCGCGAGGTGGCGGCCTGACCCCGCGGCTCAGGCCCGTGGCGCCACGTCGTCGAGCGGTCCGTCGAGCGGTCCGTCGAGCGGCTCGGCCAGCGGGTCCTCGGCGTGGCGTCCGAGCGTCTCCGGCGCCGCCAGCCACAGGGGCAGCGCGGCGAGGGTGACCGCGGCGGTCAGCCCGAAGGCCCAGCCGAAGCCGAACCGGTCGGCCACGACGCCCACGAGCACCGGCCCGAGGATGGCGCCCGCGTCCTGCACCATCGAGAACACGCCCAGCACCTGGCCGCCGCTGCGCCGCGCGCCCACGACGTCGGCGACCACGGCCTGCTGCCCCGGGTTCACCAGCCCCGAGCCGATCCCCGACACCACCGACAGCACGAGCAGCAGGACGAGCGAGTCGGTCAGCCCGAGCAGGCCGAGCGCGACGGCGGTGACGACCAGGCCGACGAGCACCAGCGGGCGCCGTCCGCGCGCGTCGGCGAACCGCCCGGCGACGGGAAGCGCGGCCGCCGTGCCGGCGGCGGCCAGGGCGAGCGCGACGCCCGCCACCCAGGTCGCGTCGAACAGGGCGACGGCCAGCTGCGGGACGACGGCGACGCGGACGCCGAAGCTGCCCCACCCGTTGGCGAAGGCGGACGCGAGCGCCGCCCGGTACGCCGGGTCGGCCAGGGCGGCGCGCACCCGCATCGGCGGTGCGGCGGTGGCGCCCTCGGCCGGACGCAGCGACGCCCCGGACAGCCGCACGGCGACGATGGCCGCGGCCAGCACCAGCGCCACCGCGTAGACGACGAACGGCGCCCGCAGGCCGAGGCCCGCGAGCGCGCCGCCGAGCACCGGCCCGAGCATGCCGCCGACGAGGAAGGACGTGGCGTACGCCGACGAGGTGCGTCCGCGCAGCGACGGCGGTGAGAGCCGCACCAGCAGGGCCATCGACGAGATGGTGAACATCGTCGAGCCGATGCCGCCCAGACCGCGCACGACCATGAGCTGGGGGTACGACTGCACGAACGCGGTGGCGAGCGACGACGCCGCGACGACCAGGAGCCCGGTCAGGTACACCGGGCGCTCGCCGAGCCGCTGCACGAGCGCGCCGCCGGCCGGCGCGAAGACCAGGCGGAAGAAGGCGAAGACCGACACGACGGCGGACGCGGCCGCCACGCCGACGTCGAAGGTGCGGGCGTAGGCCGGCAGCACCGGCGAGACGATGCCGAAGCCGATCGCGATGACGAACGCGGACGCGACCAGGACCCGGATCTCGCCGGGGACAACAGGTCTCGCGGTGGGTTTCGCGGTGGGTGGGCCGTCGGCGCTCAGCGTCCCACCATGCCCATCATCGCCTCGTCGTACCGCGCCCCGGCGACGCCGACGCGGTCGGCGAGCGCGTCGAGGTCGGCGACGTCGTCGGCCGACAGCGCGACCTCGGTGGCGCCGGCGTTCTCCTCGACCCGCTCGAGCCGGGTGGTGCCCGGGATGGGCACGACGAAGGGGTGCTGGGCGAGCAGCCACGCGAGGGCGACCTGCCCCGGCGTCGCGCCGCGTGCGTCGGCCAGGTCGCGGACGTGGTCGACCAGCGCCCGGTTCGCCGCGAGGTTCTCGTCGCTGAACCGCGGCAGCCGCGAACGGATGTCGTCGTCGCCACCGACGTCGTCGCGGGTGAGCGACCCGGTCAGGAAGCCGCGGCCCAGCGGGCTGAACGGCACGAACCCGATGCCGAGCTCGGCCAGGGCGGGCAGCACCTCGGCCTCGGGGTCGCGCGTCCACAGCGAGTACTCGCTCTGCACCGCGGTCACCGGGTGCACGGCGTGCGCGCGGCGGATCGTGGCGGCGCCGGCCTCGGACAACCCGAGGTGGCGCACCTTGCCCTCGGCGACGAGCTCGCCGACCACGCCCGCGACGTCCTCGATCGGCACGTCGGGGTCGACGCGGTGCTGGTAGATCAGGTCGATCGTGTCGGTGCGCAGTCGCCGCAGCGAGGCCTCCACCACCTCGCGGACGTGCTCGGGCCGGCTGTCGACACCCTGCCCGCCGATCCGGAAGCCGAACTTCGTCGCCAGCACGACCCGGTCGCGCACCGGCTCGAGCGCCCCGCCGACCAGCTCCTCGTTCGCGTACGGCCCGTAGACCTCCGCGGTGTCGAAGAAGGTGACGCCCCGGTCGACCGCACCGCGCAGCACGCGGACCATCTCCGCGCGGTCGCGCGGCGGGCCGTACCCGTGGCTCATGCCCATGCAGCCGAGCCCGACGGCCGAGACCTGCAGGCCCCCGTCCCCGAGCCCCTGGCCCAGCGTCCTGGTGTGCACGACGTCCTCCCGTGGTGGTCGACCGTGGGTGGTCGCCCGTCCCGAACGCTAGGACGGCCGCGGTGCTTCCCGCGCGCCGGGCGGGTTGCCGGACCGGCACGCGTGCTCGCCGCGCGGCCCGCCGTCCGGCACGGTGGGGGCATGAGCGCCCACGACAGCGAGCAGCACGAGCAGGACCCGGCCGCGTTCTGGGAGGCGAGGTACGGCGAGCGCGACGGCATCTGGTCGGGCCGGGCGAACCAGGCGCTGGTCGACGAGGCGGCCGCGCTGCCCGTCGGGCGCGCGCTCGACCTCGGCAGCGGCGAGGGCGGCGACGCCGCCTGGCTCGCCGACCGCGGCTGGCAGGTCACCGGGCTCGAGATCTCGCCGACGGCCGCGGCCCGGGCCGCCGACGCCGCGCGGCGGCTCGGCGTCGACGACCGCACCCGGTTCGTCGTGGCCGACCTGGTGGCGACCCCGTGGCCGGACGGCGTCGAGGACGCGCCCTACGACCTGGTCAGCGCCTGCTTCCTGCAGTCGCCGGTGACCTTCCCCCGGGCCGACGTGCTCGCCCACGCGGCCGGGCTCGTGCGCGTCGGCGGGCACGTGCTCGTGGTGGCCCACGCCGCGGCGCCGCCCTGGTCGCAGCACCTCGAGGAGGGCGCCGACCACGACTCGCACCCGCACCTGTTCCCGACCCCCGCCGACGACGTCGCCGCCGTGACCGCGGTCGGGACGTGGGACGTCGCCGTCGCCCAGGTGCGCCGGCGCGAGGCCACCGGTCCGGACGGGCAGCGCGGCGAGCTCGAGGACGCGGTGGTGCTGGCGCGCCGGACGGGGTGACGCTGCGCGGTTGCCGTGCGCCGATCGGGCGAAAAGGGCAGAACGCCCATTGTGGACGATTCGCCCGACCGGCTTGCATCGCCGACCATGCAGCGCCTCGTCCCCACCGCGCCCACCAGCCGTCGCAGCCTGCTGGCCGCCGGCGGCGCCCTGGCCCTGCTGCCGGTGCTCGCGCCGACCGCCGCCCGGGCGGTGGTGCCCGGCGCGTCGGCGCCGCCACCGGGCGCGCTGGACACCGTCGACGAGGCGCGCGCGGTCGGACCGGCGCCGAGCGCGTCGGGGGCCGTGTGCCTGGTCGAGACCGGGTCGGGCTGGGTGCGGCAGGACGCCGCCGGTGCCGCCTCGCCCACCTCGGGCCTGGACGGGGCGGCGCTCGCGAGCCTGGCGGCCACCGGCTCCGGCGTGCTGGTCGTCGGCGGGTGGGTGACCGACGAGCGGTTGACCGGGTACGTCCAGGACGCCGAGCGGGCGCAGGCCGCACCCGCCTACGAGCGCCGGTTCCGCGCCGCCGTGTGGGCGTCGGACGACGGCACCGCCTGGCGGCGGGTGCACCTGGACGACTCGCCGCTGGACACCAAGGTCGGCGCGGTGGCCGGTGGCGACGGTGACCAGGTGCTGGCGGTCGTGGTCACCGAGACCGACGGTGCCGCAGGGCGTCTCGACGCGCTCGCGTGGTCGGCACCGGACGCGGCGCCGGTGCGCACCGCGCTCCCGGTGGGCCAGGTGCGCTGCGAGGCGCTGGCACCGACGGCGGACGGCTGGGTCGCGGCCCTCGTGGGCACCGACGGCACCCGGTTCGCCACCTCGCCCGACGGGGGGACCTGGCGGCTCGGCGCGGCCGCCGACGGGCTCGCGGTCGCCGGCCTCGCACCGGGCGGTGCCCTGGTCGGCAACGACGTCGCGGACGGCGCACCCGTCGTCGGCCGGTGGACGGGGGACGGCGCCACCTGGCGCCCGGCCCGTCGCCCACCGGGGTGGACGGCCGTGGGCGTCACGGTGGTCGACGGGCAGGAGCGCACCGCCTGGCAGCACGCCGGCACGGTGGTCGTGGCGGACGGGGAGGGCTGAGCGGTGGCACCGACGGAGCGCGCGTTCACGACCATCGACGGCACGCCGGTGTACTACTGGCGCCTGACCTGGGGCTCGACCCAGGCCCGCACCTGGTACTGCACGAACGCCTTCTACGACCAGCTGGTGCTGTGGGTGCGGCGGCTGCGGGAGGTCACCGCCGAGGCGGGCTACGGCAGCCTGTCGTACCTGGTGTCGGCCGGGTTCTACGTGAACAAGACCGGTCAGCACGGAGCGGGCACGGCGATGGACCTCGACCTGCTGCGCTTCTCGGGCGGCACCGTGATCTCGCCGATCGAGCAGCACCACGCGGGGTCGCAGACCGTGCGCCGCCGCTACCTGGCCGTCGACGCCACCTGCCGCACGTACTTCCGCTTCGTCCTGGACGGCTGGTACAACGCGGCGCACGAGGACCACATCCACAGCGACCTCGGCGGCCTGCCGGTCCGCTGCGTCACCTCGTCCGAGTCGGACGTGAAGTTCGTGCAGGCGCTGTGCAACGCGCACATGGCCTCGGGCCTCGCGGTCGACGGCATCTGGGGGCCGCTGACGCAGGGCGCGTTCGACCAGGCCAGGGCCCGGCTGGGCGTGAGCGGCAACCCGCACACCGACAGCGCGGCCTGGCGCTCGTTCCTGCTCGCCGCCTCGCGGCGGGGGTTCGCCGACCAGGCGTTCTGAGGCGCCCTCCCACCACGCCTGCCACTCAGCCGTCCTCGCCCTCCCCGGGCGTGCAGGCCGGTAGCTCGGGCGCGGTCGCGCAGCCGGTCGGGGCGGGCGGCGCCCCCCCGGCCGGCGCCTCGCACGGCGTGCCCGTGGTCGACTCCCAGCGGCCGCAGCTGCCGTCGAGGGTGAAGACCACCGACTCCTCGCCCAGGCCGGTCCACGCCGCCACGGTGGCGAGCAGCGCCGCCCGCAGCTGGAGCGCCACCGTCGGGTCGGACTCGTCCGGGACCACGTCGACGAGCACCCGGTCCTCGCGCTGCTCGGCGGTCACGGCGCCCTGCACCAGGTCGACCCAGCCGCGCTCGCGCTCGTCGTCGGTCGGGCCGGACGCCAGCGCCGCCGCCGCGCCCGCCAGACCCCCTGCTCCGGCGCGCTCGACGGCTGCGACCGACCGGCCGTCGGCGCAGGGCAGCCAGACCCCCTCGGCCGGCGCGGGGAGCGCCGCGGCGTCCTCGCAGTCCGGCAGGTCGCCGTCTCCGGGTGGCCGACCGCCCGTGGTCGCGTCCGTCGTCGAGGGCTGCAGCGCCACCCGGTCGCCGCCGTCGGTGCGTTCGCCCGACGTCCACGTGCCGACGGCCGCGGCGAGGCCGATGGCGGCCATCGAGTCGCGGGGGGACGGCTCGGCGAGCAGGTCG
>NZ_BAAHAF010000123.1:0-7570 GCF_054777815.1 Angustibacter speluncae
GGTCCCGTGGGCGCCGGCGGGGGCTGCTGCTGGTGCTGCTGCGGCGGCGGCCCGGTCGGCGCGGGCGGCGGGCCGTTCGGGGCCGGCGGCGGCTGGTGCGCGGCCGGCTGCTGGTACCCCTGCTGCTGGTACCCCTGCTGCTGGTGGCCCTGCTGCTGGTAGCCGCCGACGGGCTGCTGGTACCCGCCCGCCGGCTGCGGGGGCGCCTGCGGTGCCACGTGGAACAGCCGGTCGCCGACGACCCGGTTCAGGGTCTCGCCGAGCACCGGCGCCCAGTCGGTCTGGCTCGCCTGGGCGTAGTCGACGGTGAACCGGTTCTGCCGGTCGGACGAGCCGAAGAACCCGCGGCGGTCGACCTCGAGCACGACGTCGAGACTGCGCGGACCGGCGACGAACTTCACCTCGAGCTCGTTGATGCGGCCGCGCGCGTTGCCGGGCGGGTGGAACTCGAGCTCCTGGTAGAAGGGCAGCGGCGAGCCGTGCAGGCGTCCCCGCTCGAGGTCGGAGCCCTTGAACGAGAACCCGAGCCGCGTGACACCGGCGAGCACCGCCTCGTGCGCGGGCATCGCGGCGATCGTCAGCTGGTCGACGTCGCTCTTGTCGACCGAGCGCGAGATGTCGAGCTCGGTGCGCAGGCCGACGCGCACGCCGTGCAGCCGCTGCCCCGCGATGACGTTGAACGGCGTCTCGTACGGCAGCGGCAGCGAGAACTGCACCTGGTGCCGCGCCCGCTCCTGGAGCCGGAACGGCCCGCTGATCTTGTTGCGGTAGGTGACGACGTTCGCGTCGTACTCGGAGTCGTCGGTCTCGACCTCGACGCGGGCGATCAGCGCCAGCTCGATGAAGTTGACGTCGCGGTCGGTGTGGCCCCCGATGACGGTGACCACGCCCTCGACGTTCTGGCCCGGGTAGATGTGCTGCGTGTGGACGGTCGTCTCGACATCGGCGCCGCCCCCCATGAGTCCACGGAAGATCATGCTGCAGGCTATCCACGCGGGGGCGGTCCGGCGGCGTTCTGCGTCCACAGGCCGTACGGTCGCGGTGTGCCCGACGTCGCGCCCGCCCCCCGCCGCTCCGACGTCGCCGGCCTCGCGGTGGCCGAGTGGGGTGACCCGCAGGCGCCCGCCGTCCTGGCCCTGCACGGGCTCACCAGCACCTCGCAGAACTTCAACGGGCTGGCCGCGCTGCGTCCCGACCTGCGCGTCGTCGCCCCCGACCTGCCCGGACGCGGCGGGTCGGTGCGCGCCGCCGCCGCCCCCGGGCTGCCCGGCCACGTCGCGGCCGTGCGCGAGGTCGTCGACGCGCTCGGCCTCGACGACGTCGCCCTCGTCGGCCACTCGATGGGCGCCTTCCTCGCCCCGCTCGTGGCCGCCGACCTCGGCGACCGCGTGCGCCGGGTCGTGCTCGTCGACGGCGGGGTGGCCCCGGCCCGGTCGGTGCTGCTGAAGCGGCCGATGGTGCGCACGCTGTTCACCGTCCAGCTGCGCCTGGTCGACCGGCGCTGGCCGAGCCCGCAGGCGCACGTCGACAAGGTCGAGGGGCGCGCCATCACCGCGCGCCCCGAGCTCGGTCCCGCCCTGCTGGAGTGGGCCGAGTACGCGCTCGACGACACCGGCCGTCCGCGCCTGGACGCCCGCCGGCTCACCGCCGACGCCGTCGACGCCCTCGCCGGTGCGCCGACCCTGCCGGCGCTCGCCGGCTCCGAGGTGCCGGTGCACCTGGTCGCGGCGGCGCGCGGCGCCGACGACGGCAAGGGCGAGTTCCTCTCGGACGCCGCGATCGCGCTCGCCCAGGAGAAGGTCGAGCGGCTGACCTGGGAGCGGGCCGACGCCAACCACGTGACGGTGCTCTTCGACCCGAGGGTCGGCACGGCGCTCGGCTAGCCCCCGAGCAGGCGGTACTCCAGCTCGGGACGCCCGCCGCCGCCGCCGTAACGCGGCTGCCGCTCGGCGTTCCCGTTGTCGCACAGGTGCTCCAGGTAGCGCCGGGCGGTGACGCGGGACGTGCCGAGGTGGTCGGCCACCTCCTGCGCCGACGCCGCACCGGCCCGCAACCGCTCCTGCACCGCCTCGAGCGTCGGGGCGGTGACACCCTTCGGCAGCGCCGCCGGCGGTGCCGCGCGCAGGGCGGCGAGGGTGCGGTCGACCTCCTCCTGGCTGCCGGCGCGGGCGGCTCCGGCCACCTGCTCGCGGTACCGCGCGTACTGCTCCAGCCGCTCGCGCAGCGCCGGGAACGCGAACGGCTTCAGCAGGTACTGCACGATCCCCTGCGAGACAGCCGATCTCACGACAGCGAGGTCGCGCGCCGACGTCACGGCGAGCACGTCGGCCGGGTGCCCGGCCGCCCGCATCGCGCGGACGACGTCGAGCCCGTGCCGGTCGGGCAGGTGCATGTCGAGCAGCACGAGGTCGACCGCGTCGGCGTCGCCGTCGAGCGAGGAGCGCAGCACCCGGATCGCGTCGGCGGCGGTGCGCGCGACCGCGACCACCTCGAAACCCTCGACGCGGCCGACGTACTCGGCGTGCGCGGCGGCCGCGACGGGCTCGTCCTCGACGACCAGGACGCGGATCACGGACGCACCCCCTGCCGCAGCGGCAGCCTCACGGTGAACGCGGCCCCGCCGTCGGGACCGGTGGCGACCTCCACCGTCCCGCCCGCGCGGTGCACGACCTGGCCGACCAGCGCGAGCCCGAGGCCGCGGCCGTGCGCGCGCCCGCCGGCGGACTTGGTCGACCAGCCGCGCTCGAACGCCCGGCGGGCGGCGTGCTCGTCGAGCCCCGGGCCGTCGTCGCTGACCCGCACCAGCAGGTCGTCGCCGTCCTCGCGCACCAGCACCCGCACCTGCGGCGCGCGGTCCGACCCCCCGGCGAGCAGGCCGTCGGTGCGCGCCTCGGCCAGCGCCTCGACCGCGTTGTCGACCAGGTTGCCCAGCACGGTCACCAGGTCGCGCGGCGGCAGCCCGGACGCGGCCACGGCGTCCTCGTCGACGTGCGTGCCGTCCTCGACGACCAGCTCGATCCCGCGCTCGGACGCCACCGCCGACTTGCCGAGCAGCAGCGCCGCCACGACCGGCTCGTCGACCGAGGCGACGACGGCGTCCGCGAGCGACTGCGCCGCCGCGAGCTCGCCCACCGCGAACTCGATCGCCTCCTGGTGCCGGCCGAGCTCGACCAGCGCGACCACCGTGTGCAGCCGGTTGGCGGCCTCGTGCTGGGCCGAGCGGAGCGCGTCGGTGAGGCCGCGGGTGGTGTCGAGCTCGCCCGAGAGCCGCTGCAGGTCGGTGTGGTCGCGCAGGGTCACGACCCGGCCGGCGCGGGCGTCCTCGCCGCCGACGGCCGCGACGCTCACCGCCACGACCCGGTCGTGCGCGACGTGCAGCTCGTCGGTGACGACCTCGTCGCGGGTCAGGGCCGCCACCAGGTCGCCGGGCAGGCCGAGGTCGTCGAGCCGGCGTCCGCGCGCGTCGTCGGGGAGGTCGAGCAGGCGCTCGGCCTCCTCGTTCGCGAGCTCGAGGCGTCCCTGCGAATCGAGCAGCAGCAACCCCTCTCGCACCGAGTGCAGCACGGCGTCGTAGTACCCGTACATCTGCGCGAGCTCGGCCGGGCCGAGCCCGAAGGTCTGCCGCCGCACCCGCCGGGCCAGCAGCCAGCTGCCCACCGCGGCCACCACGAGCACCGCCGCGGCGGCCAGCGCCAGGGTGGGCAGCTGGGTGCGCATCCGCTCGCTCACCTGGTCGACGGTGATGCCGACCGCGACCAGGGCGACCACCTCGCCGTCGCCGGCGAGCACCGGCGCCACGGTGCGCACCGACGGGCCGAGGGTGCCGGTGTAGGTCTCGCTCAGCACCTCGCCGGCCAGGGCCGGGGCGGTGGTGCCGAGGTAGGTGCGTCCGATCTGGTCGGGGTCGGGGTGGGTCCACCGGGTGCCGTCCGGCGCCATCACCACGACGAAGTCGGTGCCGGTGTCGAGGCGCACCTGCTCGGCGTACGGCTGCAGCTCCCCGGTCGGGTCGGCGGTGTCGACGGCGTCGCGCACGTCACCGGAGTCGGCGACCGACCGCGCGACCGCCGCCGTCCGCTCGAGCGCGGCCTGGGTGACGTCGCGCTGGGTGTCGCGGTAGGCGAGCCCCACGGCGATCGCGACCACGGTCACCACGAGCACGCCCTGCAGCGCCAGCAGCTGGCGCGACAGGCTCCACCGCCCGCCCCGTCGCCCGCGCCGGATCCGCACCGGCCCAGTGTGCACGCCGACCGGGGCGCCGTCGTGCACACAACGAACGCAACGGCGACGGGAGGTCCGCGGACGGGGAGGGTCGGGCAGCGAGCCCGACGAGGGAGCCGGGCCGAGACCCACGAGGAGCAGTCCCATGAGCAGCGTCGCTTCGACCGCCCCCACGCCGCCGCCGCCCACCCGCAAGCGGGACCGGACGCACTGGCTGTACATCGCCGTCATCGCGGCGGTCGCCCTCGGCATCGCCGTGGGCCTCGCCTCGCCCGAGACGGGCAAGGGCCTCAAGCCGCTCGGCACGGCCTTCGTCGACCTGATCAAGATGATGATCTCGCCGGTCATCTTCTGCACGATCGTGCTCGGCATCGGGTCGGTGCGCTCGGCCGCCCGCGTCGGCCGCACCGGCGGGCTCGCCCTCCTCTACTTCATCGGCATGTCGACCTTCGCGCTCGCCATCGGCCTGGTCGTCGGCAACCTCATCCACCCGGGCGACGGCCTGAACGCCTCCGTCGGCTACGAGCCGCCGGCCGCGGCCGAGGAGGGCGAGGGCGGCACCGTCGGCTTCCTGATGAGCCTGATCCCGACCACGCTGGTCGCCCCGCTCGTCGGCGAGTCGGTGCTGTCGACGCTGTTCGTCGCGCTGCTCGTGGGCTTCGCGATCCAGGGACTCGGCAGCACGGGCGAGGCGGCCCTGCGCGGCATCGCGGTCTTCCAGCGCGTGGTGTTCAAGGTGCTCGCGATGATCATGTGGGTCGCCCCGATCGGCGCCTTCGGCGCGATCGCGGCCGTCGTCGGCGAGACCGGCGGCGACGCGCTGCGCAGCCTGGCCCTGCTGATGATCAGCTTCTACCTCACCTGCGCGATCTTCGTGTTCGGCCTGCTCGGCGCCCTGCTGCGGCTCGTCACCGGCCTGAACGTCTGGTCGCTGTTCAAGTACCTCGGCCGCGAGTTCCTGCTGATCGTGTCGACCTCGTCGTCCGAGACCGCCCTGCCGCGCCTGGTCGCGAAGATGGAGCACCTCGGCGTCGACCGCTCGACCGTCGGCATCGTCGTCCCGACCGGGTACTCGTTCAACCTGGACGGCACCGCGATCTACCTGACGATGGCCTCGCTGTTCATCGCCGAGGCCACCGGCAACGGCCTGTCGGTCGGCGAGCAGATCTCGCTGCTGGTCTTCATGATCATCGCCTCCAAGGGCGCGGCGGGCGTCACCGGCGCCGGTCTGGCGACGCTGGCCGGCGGCCTGCAGAGCCACCGTCCCGAGCTGGTCGACGGCGTCGGCATCATCGTCGGCATCGACCGGTTCATGTCGGAAGCCCGCGCGGTCACGAACTTTGCCGGCAACGCGATCGCGACGCTGCTCATCGGCACCTGGACGAGCACCGTCGACCGCGACCGCGTCGACCTGGTGCTCTCCGGCGGCGACCCGTTCGACGAGTCGACGATGGTCGACGACCACGCCGACACCGACGAGCGCACCCCGGTCGACGTCCGGGACACGCAGCTCAGCAAGGCCTGACGGGAGCTCCCTCCCCGCCAGGGCGCAGGCCCCGACCTCCGTGCGAGGTCGGGGCCCGCTCTGCGCCCGGGACCCTGCCCGTTCGCCCAGTTCAGTGGCGGAACAGACACCGAAGTGGTGCGACGACACGTGTGACACGCCAGCACGACCACTGGAGTGGGGAAACGGGCACGCCGCGGTCGCCCGCCTCACCCCAGGTCGGACGAGAACCGGCGCGGCTTGCCGGGGCCGAGCTCGGCGGGGTCGGCGAGCACGACCAGGTCGACCGGACGCCCGAGCCAGTCCCGGACGGCGCGGGCGGCCTCGGTAGTCGCCCGGCCCGGACCGACCGCGTGCAGGTGCACCTCGCCGGAGGCGTCCTGGTGCAGCCGCCAGGCGAGCAGTCCGGCGGCCTGCAGCACCTGCACGGCGTCGACGGCCGGACGCCGGGCACCCGTCGCGTCCTCGAACAGCACCGGGTCGCGACCCTCGAGCCCGACCAGCACGACCCCTCTCCCGTCGCGCACGAGCGCCGCGTGGTCGCCGGTGCGGTAGCGCAGCAGGGGCAGGTACGGGTTCTCGTCGACGGTGACGACGACCTCGCCGCGCTCGCCGTCCGGCACCGCCGAGCCGTCCGGCGCGAGCACCTCGACATGCACCCGCCGGTCGACCACGACGTGCCCGGTGCCGTCGAGATCGGCTGCCACCGGCCCGGTCTCGCGCAGCGCGTACAGGTCGACGACCGGGACGCCCCAGGTGGTGCGCACCCGGTCGCGCACCGCCGGTGCCAGGTGGGTCGCGCCGTTCACGACGGCCAGCGGGTGCAGCCGCAGCCCGGCGTCGGCGAGGTCGAGCAGCCGCAGCAGCGGCAGCGTCGTGGTGCTCAGCACCTGCGGGTCGTGCTCGGCCAGCCACGCCTCGCGGTCGCCGTCGGCGCGCCACGACGACGGGTCGAGGTTGACCCGCGCCATCAGCGGCGCTGCGGCTCCGGCGTCCCGCGGGAAGGCGGTCATCGCCGAGACGTAGGTGAACGCCGTGCGCTGGTCGACCACGTTCGCGAGCCCGAGCCGCGCGGCGTCCGGCTCCCAGCGCGCCCCGCTCGCCCGCACCAGCGCGTGCACGAGCAGCAGGTCGGTGGCCACGGCGCGCGGGTGCAGCGGCACCACCCGCGCGGCGCCGGTGCTCCCCGAGCTCGAGCCCTCGAGCACCCGGTCGAGCGGGACGTCGACGGGGACGAGCGACGCGACGTCGCCGAGGTCGGACCGCGACAGGGTCGGCAGGTCGGCGAGCGGCGTCGTCGGCCCGCTGCGGCCGGCGCGCGCTGCGGCCCGGTACCGCGGCACCGTCCGGTGCACCCGTTCGACCAGCCCGGGCACCCACGCCGGGACCCCGTCCGGACGGGGCGGCTCCGGCGGTCGGGAGGCGAGCGCCGCCAGGTCGGCGGCATCGAGCCGGTCGCCGGTGGCGTGCCCCCACACCGGCGCGCGCGGGTGGGTGCGGGCCGCCTCGACCTGCGCCAGGCCGGCGGCGTCGAGGGTGGGCCACCGCTCGGCGTCGGTGAGCGCGACAGCCGCGTGCGGGACGTACTCGCCGAGCAGGGGGTCGGGTGCCCCGGCAGCCCCCTCAGTAGTTGGCATACTGCGCCGCCGCCTCCTTGGCGCGCTGCTCGGCCAGCCGGGCGGCGAGCTCCTCGGCCCGGCGCTGCTCGGCCTGCATCTGCGCGAACACCTCGCGCCGGTGCGCGGTGCTGACCGCGGCCCAGGCGTCGGCCGCCCGGTGCTCGTCCTCGCCGGCGGCCCGCAGCCCGCAGACCGCGAGCACGGCGCGCGGCAGCTCCTCCCGGGT
>NZ_BAAHAF010000124.1:0-8178 GCF_054777815.1 Angustibacter speluncae
TGCGGGCGGCCAGGGTCGTCGCCTCGGGTGCCGCGACCACGCGGGCGAGGAGCCGGTCGACGACACCCGCGAGGCCGACGTGGCGGCCGCCCACCGGTGACCGACGACGCCCGCCCGGGCGGGCCGCCGGTGTTCGTCGTCGGCTGCCAGCGCTCCGGCACCACCCTGGTGCGGCTGCTGCTCGACTCCCACCCGCGGCTCAGCTGCGGGCCCGAGACCCGCTACCTCGAGTCGATGCGCCGCGTCGTGCACGAGGACTGGGAGGCGCTGGAGCGCTTCGGGTTCAGCCGCGAGGAGTGGCTGCAGCGGATGGCGGCGATGTTCGCCGGCGTGCACGCCGACTACGCCGCGCGGCGGGGACGGGCGCGCTGGGTCGACAAGACGCCCCGGTACGCCCTGCAGCTCGACTTCGTGCTCGCCCTGTTCCCGGACGCGCAGGTGGTGCACGTGCTGCGCGACGGCCGCGACGTCGTCGTCAGCCACCGCAAGCGGTTCGGGTACGTCTCGTCGCTCAAGGCGGCGGTGAAGTGGCCGCAGTACGTGCGCGCCGTGCGCGCGGCGCAGGAGTGGTTGCCGCGCAACCAGTTCCACGAGGTGCGCTACGAGGACCTGGTCTCCGACCAGGAGGCCACGGTGCGCCGGCTCACCGACTTCCTCGGCGAGGACTTCGACCCCGCGATGCTCCGCATCGACGAGCACCCGCACGACGTCCCGCCGCGCTACCACGCGCAGGCGCGCGACCGGCGGCGGCGGGAGGGCACCGACTCTGCCATCCACTCCGGCCGGGCGGGTGCCCACCGGCGCGAGCTCGACCCGCTGGGCCGGGTGCTGGTCTGGTGGACGAGCCGGCGGCTGCTCCGCGAGCTCGGTTACCGCTGAGCGGTTCGCGGCGTCAGGTCGACCCCGTGGCGCCCGAGAGCACCCGACGCGGCGGCGCCGTGAGGTCCTCGACGTCGTAGCCGAGCGCGGCGACGGCGTCGGCGTGCCGGCGGACGACGGCGCGGCGTCCCGCGTGCAGGGGGTGCAGCGGGTGGCCCAGGCGGCGCCACTCCCGCTCGTACGGCTCGCTGTGGCCGCGGCGCAGCGCCGAGTCGGGCACCGGTCCCGGCAGCCCGAGGAACGCGCCGATCGCGTCGAGCTCGGCGCGCGGGTCGGCCAGCAGGTGCTCGTAGTGCACGACGTGGACCCGCTCGAGGTGGGCCAGGTCGTCGCGCAGCACCTCGTGCGCGCGCACCCAGTGGCCCACCAGCGACGCGAGCGACTCGAACTTGCCTGGCCGCAGCGTCCGCACGCCGCGCCACTTCTTCGTCGACAGCGCGACCACCACCGGGTGGCGCACGACGACGACCAGCGAGCTGCCCGGGAAGACCGCCTGCAGGAACCGGCCCATCACCAGGTTCGGCGGCGACTTCTCGACCAACCAGCCACGGGAGAGGTCCCAGTACGGGTCCCAGGCGGCCCGCAGCCGGTCGGCCGCGTCGGGGGTCGCGAGCGGCGAGCGCTCGGTGAGGTGCGCCCGGGGGTCGAGGGCGAAACGGCCTGAGCCGCCGTAGGTCTTGGCCTTCGGGTACACCGGCTGCAGGTGCTGTCCCTCGTCCTCCACCACCCCGGTGCCGGCGAGCGCGCTGACGTCCTGGTGCGTGCCGAGCGCCCGGGCGAGCGGGCTGGTGCCGCTGCGGTGCAGGCCCCCGACGAAGACGAGGTGGTGGGTCACGGCAGGCCGGCCACGAAGTCGTCGACCGAGCCCTCCACCTCGACCCGCGTCGGCGCCTCTGTGAGGCGCAGCTCGCCACCGGCGGTCTCGGCGTCGACCTCGCCGTCGAGCGACCAGACGAACGCGGTCGACCCCTCGGGCTTCTCCAGCACGACGCCGACGACGTCGTCGGTGGCGACCGGGACGGGGACGGCGTCGCGGGCGGCCGCGGCGAGCTCGGCGTACCGCTCGCCGGTGGGACGCACCTCGCCCTGCGGCTCGAGCAGCCCCGTCCGCGGCTCGTCGGGGTTGCGGCCGGACGGGTTGAACGCCAGCGGGAGCCAGACGACGAGGGCGGCGCCCTCGGCGAGCAGCGCGGCGCTGGTCTGCACGGTCTCGTCGGCGGCCTGGTCGATCGGCACGTCCTGGCCGCGCCGGAACAGCCCGACCTCCCACAGCTCGAGCGGGACGTCCTCGGGCGTGGTGGCGCGCAGCAGCCCGAACAGCACGGGGACGCCGCGCCAGGTCTCGTAGAAGTGCACCTGCCGCACGTCGACGACGCCGTCGGCCACCAGGTCCGAGGCGAGGTCGAGGTACTCGATGTTGCGCGCCGCCTGCTCGCGGCCCAGCAGCGCCTCGAGCTCGTCGGCGTCGGCGGCCTCGACCAGGTTGCGCCCGCGGGTGCCCATCCGGCGCTCGTAGTAGGTGTTCCAGGCGGCCACGGCCTCGTCGTCGCGACCCTCGTCGAGCAGCCGCCGGGCCGCGCCGGCGCCGTACGAGACGCTGCTCAGCCCGGAGTCGAGCACCAGCGCGTCGGGGTCGGCCGCGCGGATCGTCTCGGCGGCGACCTCGACCAGCTCGCGGTACTCCTGCGACGTGCCCGCCCAGAAGCTCGGCGAGTTCACCTCGTTCTCGACCGCGTACCGGCTGACGCCCTTCGCCGAGTACCGCGTCACGAGCTCGGTGACGAAGTCGCGGTACTCGGCGGTGTCGCGCGGGACGCCCGACTCGGTCTTGTTGCCGCGCGCCTGCTGGGGCGCCTGGCCGGTCGTCCAGCACTGCCCGACGCGGATCTTCAGCAGCAGCGTGCTGGCGAGCTCGTCGGCGCGGGCCACGAAGGCGTCGAGCGAGGCCCAGTCGCGCTGTCCCTGCACGGGTTCGATCTCGCACCAGACGACCTCGGAGAAGGTCGGACCGGCTCCGAGCTCGCGCAGGTACGGGTCGAACGCGTCGGTGCGCGCCTGGTCCCACTTGGCGCCGAGCACGCCCCCGTCGAACGCCTCGCGCGGGGCGTCGTCCCCACCGGTGGAGGTGGGCGCCGCGGTCGGGTCGGGTCCGGGGTCGTCGTCGCCGGGGTCGGTGCAGCCGGCGAGCGCGAGGGCGGCCACGACCAGCCCGACGGCGGCGGCCCTCCAGCGGCGGACGGCGCTCACGGGGCGGTCCCCGCCGCGGCGCGGAGCCGCTCCCAGGTGCTGTCGGTGAGCGCGCGCACGTCGGGGTCGACCTCCGGGTGGTCGTCGTGGTGGGTGCTGCGCGGCACGACGTGGCCGAGCAGGTCGGAGCGGGCGGGCAGCCCGAGGAACGCGCACAGCCGCTCGGCGGCCGGGGCGGGGTCGGCGACCACGGCGTCGTAGTCGACCAGCAGGCAGTCCTCGCGCGCGTCGAGGCCGAGGTCGAACCACAGCCCGTTGCGCACCGCCCAGAACGCGAGCGCGCCCTCGTAGGGCGTGAGCCGCTCGGGCCGCAGCCGCCGGACGGTCTCGACGGCCGCCTCGTCGAGGCGCTCCGCCTGCCAGCGGCCGGCGGTGTCGCCGGCCGCGATCGCCTGCAGCGCCCGCAGGTTCGCCGCCCCGAAGCGCGCGACCTCGGAGCGGGCGCGGGCGTGCGGCTCGCGGAACGCCCAGAGCGCGCGTCCGCCCGGGATCTCGGGCAGGTCGAGGAGGCGGTCGACGTGCTGGGAGTCGCACAGCGGCTTCACCAGGACGAGTCGGTGGCGGCTGCGGCGCACGGTGCGCACCAGCACGTCGTCGCCCCGCAGCCGGAACCGGTGGAAGACCGTGCGGTCGTTCTCGCCGCGCACCTCGACCTCCGGCGCGCCGTCGAGCCCGCGGGTGAGCATGTTCGTGCCGGAGCGCTGCAGGCCGACGACGTAGACCGGGACGGCCGCGCCGCGCGGTACGCCGTGGCGGCGGCGCCAGCGCCACTTCGCCGCGGCGAGCCGGACCCGCTCGCGCGGGTCGAGGCGGTCCTCCTCGACGAGGCGGCCCCACCCCTCGGCGCGGCCCCACCGCAGGTGCCGGCGGACCCGGCGCAGCTGGTAGGCCAGGGCGCCGGGGGGCTGCTCGCTCACCCTCGTCCGCCCGTGTGGTGGACTGCGCCCGTGCGGATCCTGCACGTCAACAAGTTCGTGCACCGCCGCGGCGGCGCCGAGGCGTACCTGCTCGACCTGGCCGACCTGCAGCGGCGCGACGGCCACGAGGTGCAGGTCTGGGGCATGGCGCACCCCGACGACCCGCCCGGGCTGCCGCTCGCCGACACGTTCGCCTCCTTCGTCGCCCTCGACCCCGCCCCGCGGGGACCGGCCGGGGTGCGCGCCGCGGCGCGCATGATGTGGTCACCCGGGTCCGCCGCCGGGCTCGCCGAGGCCGTCCGGAGGTTCCGGCCCGAGGCCGTGCACTTCCACAACGTCTACCACCAGCTCTCCCCGTCGGTGCTGTCGCCCTCCGTGCGCGGAGGCGTCCCCGCCGTCCTCACCCTGCACGACTACAAGCTCGCGTGTCCCAGCTACCAGATGCTCGACCACGGACGGCCCTGCCGCGCGTGCGTCGACGGCGGGGTGCTGCAGGCGGCCCGCCGGCGGTGCAAGGGCGGCTCGCTGCCGGCGAGCGCCCTGCTCAGCGTCGAGTCCGGGGTGCACCGCCTCACCGGCGCCTGGCGCCGGGTCGACGCGCTCGTCAGCCCGAGCCGGTTCCTGGCCGGAGTCGTCCGCGACGCGGGGGTCGACCACGGCCGCCTGCACGTCGTCCCCCACTTCGTCGACCCGCCGGCGTCGGCCGCGCCGTGCGACCCCGCCCCGGGCCGGTTCGCCGTCGCCGGGCGGCTGTCGGCCGAGAAGGGCGTCGACACCGCGGTCCGGGCGGTCGGGCTCGTCCCCGGTGCGGTGCTCGACGTGGCCGGGGACGGTCCGGAGCGGGCGGCCCTGGAGCGGCTGGCCGAGCAGGTGGCCCCGGGCCGGGTGCGGTTCCTCGGCCGGCTCACCCGCGACGGCGTCGCGGACCTGCTGCGCGGCAGCGTCGCGACCCTGGTGCCCTCGCGCTGGTACGAGAACCAGCCGATGACCGTCCTGGAGTCGTACGCCCTCGGGGTGCCGGTCGTCGCGACCCGGATGGGCGGGCTGCCGGAGCTGGTCGACGACGGCGTCGACGGCCTGCTGGTCGCGCCGGACGACCCCGCCGCCCTGGCGTCGGCGCTCGAACGGCTGATCGCCGACCCGGGACGGGTGACGGACATGGGCCGAACGGGCGCAGCACGCGTGCAGGAGGAGTTCTCCGCCCGGCGGCACCTGGACAGTTTGTCCGACCTCTACCAAGGTGTGGGGCGTGGCTGACCTGGCGCGCGGCGCGGTGACGACACCGCGCCCCGACCCCGTGCGCGTGCTCTACGTCGCCGGCACCGGTCGCAGCGGCAGCACCCTGCTCACCACGATCCTCGGCCAGGTGCCCGGTGTCTTCGCCGCCGGCGAGATGCGCTTCCTGTGGCAGCGCGGCGCCCTGCAGGACGAGCGCTGCGGGTGCGGGCAGCCGTTCAGCGCCTGCTCCGAGTGGTCCTCCGTCATGCGGTCGGTCGTCGGCGAGGGGTCGCTGCGCGAGGTCGCGCAGGGCGTGGCCCGGCGGCTGTGGCGGCGCACCCGGGCCCGCCGGGTGCCGCGGGTGCTCGTGCGCGCCCTGGTCGGGCTCACCCCGCTGCCGAGCCACCCGGACGACGCCCTGCTGGTCGAGCTGTACCGCGCCGTCCGCGACCGCAGCGGCGCCACCGTGGTCGTCGACTCCTCCAAGCTGCCCCTCTACGGGCTGCTGCTGCAGGAGCTGCCCGGCATCGAGGTCACCGTCCTGCACCTCGTCCGCGACCCGCGGGCGGCCGCGTACTCCTGGCTGCGCCACAAGGCGAGCCGCCAGCGCGACGACGACCCGCCGATGGACCGCCAGCCGGTGCTGAAGAGCGCCACGCTGTGGCTGCTGTGGAACCTCGTCGCCGCGGTGGCCTGGCGCCAGCGCGACGGCCGGCACCTGCGGCTGCGGTACGAGGCGCTGGTGCACGACCCCGCCGCCGCGCTCGCCCCCGTCCTGGAGCGGCTGGGCGCACCGGCGGGCTCGCTGCCGTTCGTCGACCGCTCGACGCTGCGCATCTCCCCCACCCACGCGGTGGCGGGCAACCCCTCCCGGCACGTCACCGGGCACGTCGAGGTGCGCGACGACGCCGAGTGGACCCGCGGCCTCGGCAACGGGCGGGGCGCCCTCGTGCAGGCCCTCACGGCGCCGACCCGGGCCCTGCTCGGCTGGAGCGACCGCCGCGCGCGGGCCCGCGCGAGCGTCCGGCTCGCCGACCGGCTGCCCGAGCGGCCGGCCGACCCGCTCGAGGTCGAGCTGGCCACCATCGACCTGCGCACGCCCGCCGCCGACCCCGCCACCGCCGCCGGACCCGCGAGGCCACCCGGGTGAGGGTGGTCGTCGTGGCGGGCACCGGGCGCAGCGGCACGACGGTCGTCACCGAGCTGCTGGCCCGCCACCCCCGCACCGCGTTCGTGTCCGGCCTGGACGACAAGCTCGCGCGGCTCGGCCTGCGCGGACGCTGGAACGGCCCGCTGTACCGGCACGCGACGGCACCGCGGCCGCCGTCGCTGCGCGCGTGGTCCGAGGCCGTCGGCGTGCTGCAGCGGGGACGGCTGGGCGTCCGCCCGTCCGAGGCGTACGACCTGCTCGACCGGCACGTCGTGGCCGGCTGGTCGCGCCCGGTGCGCGACCTGGTCGCCGACGACATGACGCCGCACGTCGAGCGCCGGCTGCGCGACTTCGTCGAGCAGCGCCTCGAGGCGCAGCGGGCCGACGTGCTCGTCCTGCACGTGACCGGGTGGCCGAGGACCGGGTTCCTGCACGCGGCGCTGCCCGACCTCAGGGTCGTCGAGGTCGTCCGCGACGGCCGGGCCGTCGCCAGCTCGTGGCTCCAGATGGGTTGGTGGGACGGCTGGCAGGGGCCGGACAAGTGGCTGTTCGGCCCGCTGCCCCCGCACCTGCAGGAGGTCTGGGAGCGCTCGGGACGGTCGTTCCCGGTGCTCGCCGCGCTCGGCTGGCAGCTGCTCGTCGAGGCGGCCGAGCGGGCGCGCGACCACCACCCCGCCGGCGCGTGGCTCGACCTGCGCTACGAGGACCTGCTGGCCGACCCCGGCGCCGCCGTGCGCGGGGTGCTCGACCTCGCCGGGCTCGACCCCGACCCGCGGTTCGACGCCGGCGTGGCGCGCCACCACCTCGGCGGCGGCCGCGTCGACGCCTACCGCCGCGAGCTCACGCCCGCGCAGGTCGCCGACGTCGAGGACGCGATCGGGCCGGCGCTGCGGCGCTGGGGCTACCAGGTCGGGTAGCGGCCGCTCACCACCAGCCGCGGTCCCAGCCGAGCAGGCCGGTGAGCCTCGTGACGTCGGGCTCGAGCTCGGCCCGCAGCCGGGCCACCAGGTCGTCGGGGACGTCCGCCCCGGCACCGGTGCGGCGACGGGTGTGCCGGGTGAACGCCTCGGCGCGCCAGGGCGGCAGCCCCACGTGGGCGTGCACCCGGTCGAGCTGGTCCTGGGGGCGCTCGGCGAGCTCCTCGGTGCGCAGCACCAGCACCCGCGCGGGGTCGACGTGCTCGAACCAGCGCCCGAGCTGCTCGCCGTAGCGGCTGCGCGACAGGTACGAGTAGCGCCGCAGGACCTCGTGCCGGCGCTGCCCCGACGGCGCGGCGGCCAGCCGCTCCGGCTCGGCCGCCAGCGCCTCGACCAGGCCGAGCGGCTCGTCGCCGGTGCGACGGGTGTGCAGGTAGTGCGAGACGGCGCGCTCGACCGGGTCGCGCAGCACGACGACGAACCGGGCGTCGGGCAGCGTCGCGGCGACCCGGGCCGGGACCTGCGGGTCGAACAGGTAGTACGGCGTGGCCTCGAAGGTCTGCTCGCCGTCGGCCAGCACCGGGAAGCAGCGCCGGTACCAGTCGGTGCCGCGCTCGTGGTGCAGCGAGAAGTAGTGCAGCTCCTTGGCCAGCGGCGGGCGGACCCGCGGGTGCCGCACCAGGTCGGTGTACAGCGAGGTGGTCCCGCTGCGCATCGCGCCGACGACGAGGAACTGCGGCAGCGGGCGCTCGTCCGCCCGCCGGGCCCGGCGCCGAGCGGCGCGCACGACCGAGCGGGCGCGGCCGCGCGCCTCGTGCACCCGGCGGTCGCGGTGCTCCTGGCCGGCGAA
>NZ_BAAHAF010000125.1:0-5135 GCF_054777815.1 Angustibacter speluncae
CCGGCGACCTCACCGCGGCGCCCGTGCAGGACGCCGCCGCGGCGAGCGGGCTGCACGCAGCCGCCGTGGCCGGGCTGGGCGTCGCGCCGCAGGTCGAGGCCGGGCCGACGACCCGCGACGGCAGCACCGCGACCACCCCGCTCACCTGGACCTGGCCGTTCGGTCCGGACGGCTGGTCGTACGACACCGAGCTGACCACCTCCGAGGGCGAGGACGGCACCTGGACGTCCACCTGGGAGCCGTCGCTCGTGCACCCCGACCTCACCGTCGACGCCGCGCTGGCCGCCACCCGGACGACGGCGCCCCGCGCGCAGATCCAGCGTCCCGACGGGTCGGTGGTCGTCGGCGACCAGCCGGTGGTGCGGGTCGGCGTCCAGCCCTCGCGGGTGCAGGACCTCGCGAGCCTGACCACCACGCTCGCGGAGGTCCTGGACGTCGACGCGGCGACCCTCGCCCAGCGCGTCCAGGGCGCGCAGCCGGACGCCTTCGTCGACGTGATCACGCTGCGGCGCAGCGACTACGACGCCGTCAAGGGGCAGATCCAGCCGCTGCCCGGCACCGTCTTCGCCGAGTCGACGCTGCCGCTGGCCCCCACCCGCGAGTTCGCCCGCGCCCTGCTCGGCACGGTCGGGCCGGCGACCGCCGAGATCGTCGAGGCCAGTGGTGGACGCGTCGCCGCGGGCGACCAGACCGGGTTGTCGGGCCTGCAGCGCGAGTACGACGAGCGCCTGGCGGGCAGCGCCGGCGTCACCGTCGAGCTGGTGTCCGAGGGCGCCGCGCAGCCGACCCGCACCGAGCTGTTCTCCGTCGACCCGGTGGCGGGCCAGCCACTGGTCGTCACCCTCGACCCACGCGTGCAGCAGGCGGCCGACTCCGCTCTGGCGCAGGTCATCTCGTCCGGCTCGCTCGGCACCGACGGCGGCAACGGCAACGCCGCGCTGGTGGCGGTGCAGGTGTCGACGGGCGCGGTGCTCGCCGTGGCGAACACCCCGGCGAGCGGGGCCGACCGCGCGCTGACGGGGCAGTACCCGCCCGGCTCGACCTTCAAGGCGGTGTCGACCCAGGCCCTGCTGGCGGCCGGGGTGCGACCGTCGGACACCGTCGCCTGCCCGCCGACCGCGACGGTCGAGGGCCGCTCGTTCCAGAACTTCGAGGGCGGCGCGCTCGGCGACGCCGCCACGTTCGCCGACGACTTCGCGGCGTCCTGCAACACCGCGTTCGTCGGGCTCTCGTCGCGGCTCGGCGACGACGGCCTGGCGACCGCGGCCGCCCCGATGGGGCTCGGCGCGGCCTGGACGGTCGGCACCGACGCCTTCACCGGCGAGATCCCCGCGAACGAGTCGGCGGTCGACAAGGCGGCGGCCTCGATCGGGCAGGGCCGCGACCTGGCCAGCCCGCTCGCCATGGCCGTCGCCACCGGCACGATCGCGCGCGGCTCGTGGCTCGACCCGACGCTGGTCGACCCGGCGTCCGACACCGCCGTCGAGGTGCCCGCGCCGGTCGCCGACCTCGCCGTCGTCCGCGACCTGATGCGCCGGGTCGCCACCGACGGCACCGCGGCCGCGCTGGCCGACGTCCCGGGCGAGCCGGTGTTCGCCAAGACCGGCACCGCCGAGTACGGCACCGAGGTGCCGCCGCGCACGCACGGCTGGACGATCGGCTTCCAGGGCGACGTCGCCTTCGCCGTGCTCGTCGAGGACGGCGTCAGCGGCGCCCGCTCGGGCGTCCCCGTCGCCGAGGCGTTCCTGCGCGGCCTGGGCTGACGCCGGGCGGACGGAGCCGGATCAGGGGCCGTCGCGGCGGGCCCGCCAGTGCCGGCGGGCGGCCTGCACGAGCGGGTCGATGTGCACGCCCTCCTCGTCGCGCATCTTGCGGCGGGTGAGGGTGCGGGTGCGCCAGATGCCGGCGAGCCCGAGGAACCACAGCAGGTACTGCGACGACATCGCGACCTCGAAGTCGTGCAGGTCGTACCGGCCGTCGGGTGCCTGCAGGTCGAGCAGCAGGCCGACGAGCAGGATGCACAGCAGCGAGGCGACGAAGCCGCCGACGTTGACGATGCCGGTGGCGCTGCCGAGGCGGGCCGCGGGGTTCGACGTCCGGGCGAAGTCGAAGCCGACCATCGAGGTCGGGCCGTTCGCGGACAGCACGAGCACGAGCAGCACGACGAGCCACAGCGGCGGGCGCCCGGGCCACGCCAGCAGCGCCGTCCAGGTCGCGATCGTCGAGAGCACCACGCCCAGCACGAGGTTCGAGCGGCGGAGCGGGAACCGCGCGGTCAGCCGCCCGAGCACCGGACCGGACGCCATGCCGCCGACCACGAGCAGGGTGAGCAGCCCGCTCGCCCCCTCGGGCGAGAGCCCGATCCCCTGGGTCATGAACGGGAAGCCCCACATCAGCGCGAAGGCCACGCCCGAGTACTGGACGGTGAAGTGCGTCCACAGCCCGAGCCGGGTACCCGGGTGGCGGAACGAGTCGCGCACGTCGCCACGGACCTTGGTGAGCGAGACCGGGCCGGACGGCGGGATCGGTCCGGACGGCGTGTCCTGCAGCAGGAGCAGCACCAGCAGCGCGGCCAGCACGCCGAGCCCGGCCGCACCCGCGTAGGCGCTCGACCACCCGGGACCGTGCAGCACGAGCACCAGCGGGAAGGCGCTCGCGATCTGGCCGACCTGCCCGACCAGGCCGGTCACCTGGGTGACCATCGGCACCTGCCGCGGCGCGAACCACGCCGGCACGAGGCGGATCACGCTGATGAAGGTCATCGCGTCGCCGAACCCGATGAGCACCCGGGCGCCGAGCGCGCCGGACGGGTGGGTCGCCTGCGACATCAGCAGCTGGCCGCCGGCCATCACCAGCCCGCCGACGAGCAGCAGCGCCTTGGAGCCGAACCGGTCGAGCAGCACGCCGACCGGCACCTGCATCGCCGCGTACACCAGCAGCTGCACGACGGCGAAGGTCGAGAACTCCGACGCGCCGATGCCGAACCGGTCGGACGCCTCCTCGGCCGCCACGCCGAGCGAGGTGCGGTGGAAGACGGCGACCGCGTAGGCGGCGACGGCGACGCCCCACACGACCCACGACCGGGTGGACGTGGGCCGCTCGCCGGGGGTCGGGCTCGCTGCCGGGGACGCTGTCATCGCCCGTCCATGATGGCGCGCCCGCGCCCGGGGTCAGGAACCGGACAGGTCCGCGAGCGCCGCCCGCACCAGCGCGCCGATCGCGGTGCCGGTGCCACCGTCGAGCACCGACGCGACGACGTCGTCGACCAGCGCGGGCGGCACCAGCTCGCCGGTGTTGCGGCGGAGCTTGGTCAGCACCTCCTCGGTCGTCAGCGGGTCGTCCGGGTTGCCGCGCGCGTTGCGCACGGACGCCTCGAGCACGCGGCCGTCGCGCAGGTGCACCCGCACCCGGGACGGCCGGCGGTGCGGGAGCGCGGCGGTGGCGTCCAGGTCCTCGCGCAGCACGACCCGGCCGGCCAGGTCGACCAGCTCGGGACGGTGCACGGCGTCGTCGAGGAAGGAGCCGGCGTGCAGGTCGCCGTCGAGCAGCAGCGCGGCGACGCAGGCCGGCACCGAGAACCGCGCGTGCAGGTCGGTCTCGGGCCGGGTGCTCGTCAGGGACGCGGCGAAGGCGAAGGTGTCGACCTCGACCCGCTCGACCAGGTCGGCCGACGCCGTGCCCAGCCCGCCCGAGCGCAGGGCCAGCGCCAGGGCGTCGAGCGTCGGGTGCACCCAGCGGGCGCAGGCGTACGGCTTCAGGTAGCTCGCGGGCAGCTGCCAGCGGACGCCGAGGTCGCCGAGGAGGACCTCCTCGTCGAGGTCGGTGCACACCGCCCCGTCGAACAGCGCGGCGTGCAGCGCCTCGTCACCCGGTTCACCCGCCGCCGCCCGCAGGTCGGCCCGGGCGCCGTGCCAGGTGCCGAGGCCGGTCCAGGCGTTGCGCACGGTGCCGCCGCGGACGGGCACGTCGAGCGTCGCCGCGATCGGCAGCGCGGTGCCGAGCAGCCACCCGGCGCCGAGTTCGGCCGCGGGCGCGCCGCGCAGCAGCCCGGAGGCGAGCGCCGCCGACCCGGACCCGTGCACGCCGTGCGGGTGCAGCCCGGGGCGCAGCGAGGTGGCCGTGCCGGCCCGCAGGCCGACCTCGCCGGCGACGAGGAACACCTCGGTGAGCCGGCGGTCGTCGACGTCGTCGGCGACGGCCGCGCGCAGCAGCACCGGCAGCAGGTGGGGACAGGGGTGGGCCGTCGGCACCGGGGGCAGCCGGTGCCCCTGCGGGTGGAACGAGCCGCCGGAGTCGGCGTCCAGCCAGGTCGAGGCGGTGCCGAGGGTCACGAGGAAGCCGAACGGCGCCGGGCCGGCCGGGTCGAGCCCGAGCGAGCGCCCGAGCGCGCGGACGGGTGCGTACCGCAGCCCGCCCAGCAGCGCGCCGAGCGTGTCGAGCAGCAGCAGCCGGGTGAAGCCGACGACGTCGTCGGGGGCGTCGTCGAGCCGGGCCGCGGCGGCGAAGGCGCCCAGCGGCGGTGCGACCGGCGTGTGGGCGGGGACGTCGACGGGTGCGCTCACGCGCCACCTCCGGGGGTCGGGACCGCCGCGCGGACGGCGGGCAGGAGCTGGTCGAGCCGGTCGGTGACGCCGTCGAGCCCGCCCGCGAGGACGACGCCGTCGAGCCGGGACGGCGCGAGCGCGGCTGCGGCAGCGGCGATCTCGTCGGCCTCACCGGTGAGGACGAAGCGCCTCCGCACGGCCCGGACGGCACCGGGGTCGAGGTCGGCGGCGGACGCGCCCGCCGTGCCGTGCCGGCGGTAGTCGTGCCCGGCCGCCACGGCCCGCGCCCCGGCGAGGGCGTCGTCGTCGAGCCCGTACCAGTCGGGCGCCGCGACGAGCCGGCTCGCGCACGAGCCGACGAGCGGGGCGGCGGCGGAGGCCGCCTCGTCCTCGCCCGAGGTCACGACGGCGCGCAGGAAGAGCCAGACCCGGCAGCCGGGTGCGGCCTCGCGGGCGAGGTCGGCGGCCCGGGCGACGGTCGTCGGGTCGGTGCGCACGTCGACCAGGACGCCGCCGAGGGCGAGCGCGGTCGCCGCGAGCGTCCGCGGGCCGGAGGCGGCACCGAGCACCCTGCCGGCGGCCGCCCCGTCG
>NZ_BAAHAF010000126.1:0-1980 GCF_054777815.1 Angustibacter speluncae
GCCGGCGCCGCGACGGCCACCTGGGCCCGGCGTCCCCGGCGCACGCTCACCGCGACCGCGACGGCGGCCGCCACGAGGAAGCCGACCACGAGCAGGACCGCGAGCAGCACCCGCAGGTCGCGGTCGTCGAGCGCCCGCCCGAGCGCGGACCCGGTCTGCGTCCCGGCGCCGTCGGCCGCGGGCGTGGGGTCGGACGGGGCCCAGCCGGTCCCCGGCTGCCACACCTCGACCCAGGCGTGCGCCCGGTCGCCGCGCACCAGGCGGGTGCCGTCGCCCTGGTCCTCGCCGCCCGAGAACCCGGTCGCCATCCGCGCCGGGATGCCGACCGCCCGCAGCAGCACGACCTCGGCCGCGGCGAAGTGCTCGCACCAGCCGGTCCGCGAGTCGAACAGGAAGTGGTCGACCGCCTCCTGGCCGTCCGCGGGGAGCGGGGCGTCGAGGTCGTAGGTGAAGCCGCCCAGGTAGGCCTCCACGGCGGCGACGGCCTCGGCACGCGACCGCGCCCCGCGGGTCAGCTCCGCGGCGAGGTCGTACGTGCGGGCGGTGGTGGCCGGCGGCAGCGTCGTCCAGAGGTCGCCGTCCGGGTCGCCGGGGAGCGGCCCCGCACCGGCCGCAGGCCCGGCGTCCGTGGCGGCGGGGACGGCGAACGAGTCGACCTGGTAGTCGCGCGAGGACGTGCCCACCGACTGGCCGTACCCCGTCCCCACCCACCCCCCGTCGCGGGGACGGACGTCGGTCGCGTGCCCGGGGACGAGGGCGACGTCACCGAGGTCGGCGAGCAGCTCGACGTGGTCGGTGCGCAGCGTCCCGGCGGTCGCGGCGGGGTCGCGGTCGCCGAGGCCGACCGGGTCGCCGTCGACCGGCCCGAGCGGCACGGCGTACCAGAGCAGGCCGTCGTAGCCACCGAGCACCTGCGCCCGCCACAGCCGGTCGCTGGACGACGGCACCCGCGCCACCGGCGTGCGGGGGAGGTCGCCCCGCGAGCGCAGGTCGACGACGCCGAGCGAGTAGGTCGACGGCGACCGCGACCACGCGGCCCCCGTCGCCGACCCGGACCCGCCGAACCCGCCGACGGCGTCGGAGACGTCCTCGCCGCCGCTCCGCCCGCCGCCTCCCGACGGCGGCTGCACGCCCAGCAGCGCCAGCACGAGCACGGCGACGACCGAGGCGACCAGCGGCCACAGCGTGCGCCGCAGCGGCTGCCGCCAGGTGCCGGTGCGCGCGGCGGTGCGCACGTCGGCCGGCTCCCGGCCCTCGCTGACGCGCAGCGCCAGGGCGACCACCGCGGCCACCCAGGCCCCCGCGACGGCGGGGCGGGCGAGCCACGACCCGTCCTGGCTGAGCACCAGCACCGTCGCGCCGCCCGTCGCGAGGACCGAGACCACCACGTCGCGGTGGGTGCGCACGCTCAGGTGGTGCCCGACCACGGTGACGCAGGCGAGCACCGCCAGGGCGGCCGACGAGCCGGCGCCGTCGCCGAGCAGCCGCCAGACCAGCAGCAGGGCGGCGATCAGCAGCAGGGGCGCCACCCGGCGGGCGACCGGGGCCAGCCGGGCGGCGACCGGCGGGACCTGGCCGAGCAGCAGGACGACGAGCAGGCCGGCGCACACCGCGCGCGGCGCCACGCCGGACAGCAGGGCGGCCAGGACCACCAGCCCGTCCGCCGCGGCGGTGCCGGCCCGCAGGGGCGCGGACGCGAGGGGGGCGACGACGGTCACGGCACCCGCACCACCGTCGTGCGGGCGGCGTGGGCGGCGGTCGACAGCTGGTCCCACCAGGCCGCCGGCAGGACGGGCGACCCGACCACGAGGACGGTCGGTACGCCGCCGGCGGCGGCGACCACGTCGCCCGGACGCGGCACGGACGGGCCGGGGACGCCGAGGTCGACCCGCGCCCACCAGTCGAGCAGCGCCGACGGTCGGCCGCCGGGTGCGAGGTGCGGGCGTCCGGGGACGAGCAGGACGCCCACCGGGGCGGACG
>NZ_BAAHAF010000127.1:0-17978 GCF_054777815.1 Angustibacter speluncae
CGCGGGCCCGGTGCTGCCGCTGCTCGCGAGCGCCGCGGGCCACCTGGTCGCCGCGCTGTCGGCCTCGCGCCTGCGCGCCGACCTGCACCCCCGCGCGGGTGCGGACGCCGCACCGGACGACGCCCCGCACGCCGGGATGCTGGCGTCCGCCCGCGAGGGCCTGGTCTGGCTGTGGGCCCGCCCGGCGCTGCGCACGTCGGTGCTGGTGGGCACCCTGCTGAACCTCGGCGTCAACGCCGCCGTCGCGACCGTGGTCTACCACCTGCAGCAGGACGGCACCCCGCTCGCGACGGTCGGTCTGGTGACCACGACCATCGGCGTCGGGATGCTGCTCGGGTCGCTGGCGGCACCGGCGCTGCTCGACCGGTTCCCGACCGGCCGGCTGGTGGTGGGCGGGCTGCTGCTCGGCGTCGTCGCCTTCGCCGTGCTCCCGTTCGTCGACGGCGTCCCGGCCACGCTGGCGGTGATGGGGCTCGGCATCCTCGGCGCCCCCGTCGCCAACGCCGGGCTCGGCGGCTGGTTCATGGCCGTGGTGCCCGGCCCCCTGCTCGGCCGCGCCGGCAGCGCCGTCGACCTGCTGAGCCTGGCCGCGCTGCCGCTGGCCCCGGTGGTCGCCGGGTTCGGCCTGAGCTCGGTGGGCCTGCAGGGCACGCTCGGCGTGTGCGCCGCGGTCTGCCTGGCGGCCGCCGTGCTGCTGGTCGGCAACCGCCGGCTCCGCCGCCTGCCCGGGCCGGCCGGGTGGGCCGACGCGCTCTGAGCGCGCTACCCCGAGGCGTCGACGGCCCGCCGGTAGCGGTCGGCGATCGTCGCGAGCAGCGGGACGAGCTCGGGCGGCGACTCGACGGTGAAGTCGAACCGCAGCATGCCCACGTAGGCCGCGACGGTGTCGAGGCTGTCGGCGCCGGTGAACAGCACGCAGGTGCCGCCCGGTCGCGGCTCGACCACCCCCACGGCGTGGTGGATGCGGTCGAGCACCTCGGCGGCGGGCGCGTGCACGTGCAGCCGGGCGCGCACCGTCCAGCCGGTGATCGCGACCGTGCGCATGAGGAACGCGACGACGTCGCCACCGGGCACCTGCGCCCTGGCCGCCACCCGCCGGCCGGTGCGCATCCGCAGCTCGACCAGGTCGACCCGCAGCACCTCCCAGCTCGCGCGGTCGACGTCGCGGGCGACGAGGTACCAGCGGCGCTGCCAGTGCACGAGCCGCACCGGCTCGACCAGCAGCGGCGCAGCGCCGTCCCCCTCGGCCCCCGGCAGGTGGTGGTCGAGCCGCAGCAGCTCGCCGTCGGCGATGGCCGCGGCGATCCGCCGCAGCCGCTCGGCCGGCACCTCGGGGTCGGGTGCGTCGGTGTCGGTGTTGTCGGGGGCCCGGTCGATGGTCGACCCGAGCGCGTCGACGGTGCCGCGCAGCCGGGCGGGCAGCACCTGGTCGAGCTTGGTCAGCGCGCGGGCGCTGCTGTCCTCCAGCCCGGCCAGGCCGGTGCCCGCGCGCAGGCCGACGGCCACGGCGACCGCCTCCTCGTCGTCGAGCAGCAGCGGCGGCAGCCTGCCGCCGGCCCCCAGGCGGTACCCGCCGCCACCACCGCGGGTACCCGTCACCGGGTAGCCGAGCTCGCGCAGCCGTGCCACGTCCGCGCGGACGGTGCGGGTGGTCACGCCGAGGCGCTCGGCCAGCTCGGGCGCCGACCACCCCGGGCGCGAGCCGAGCAGGGTGAGCAGCTCGAGCAGCCGCTGCGCCGCTTCGGCCACCTCGCCCCCCTGGAGATCGTCGATCGAACCGGAACCATCCGATCCTATTCGGCTCCTAGCGTCCTCGCCATGACCAGCAACCAGCAGCTCACCGTCCACCCCTTCACCGTCGCCGTCCCGGACGCCGACCTCGCCGACCTGCACGACCGGCTCGACCGCACCCGCCTCCCCCAGCCGGCGCCCGGCGACGACTGGACCTACGGCACCCCGGTCGCCTACCTGCGCGAGGCCGTCGCGGCCTGGCGCGCGCTGGACTGGCGGGCCGTGGAGCAGCGGATCAACGCGGTGCCGCACTTCGAGGCCGAGGTCGACGGCACCCGGCTGCACTTCGTGCACGTGCGGTCGCCGCACCCCGGTGCGACCCCCCTGCTGCTCGCGCACACGTACCCCGGCTCGTCGGTCGACTACCTCGACCTGGTCGACCGGCTCGTCGACCCGGTCGCGCACGGCGGCCGCCCCGAGGACGCGTTCGACGTCGTCGTGCCGGACGCGCCCGGCTTCGGCTGGTCGGACCCCGCTCCGGCCGGATGGACGACGGCCCGCACCGCCCGCGCGTACGACGCCCTCATGCGCGGCCTCGGCTACGACCGGTACGGCGTGCACGGCTCCGACCACGGCGCGATGGTCGCCCGCGAGCTGGGGCTCCTGGAGCCGGAGGGCTTCCTGGGGCTGCACGTGCTGCAGCTGTTCTCGTTCCCGTCCGGCGACCCGAGCGAGTTCGAGCGGCTCGAGCCCAGCGACTACGCCGGCCTCGAGCACATGCAGTGGTTCCAGTCGGTCGGCGGCTACACCACGATGAACGCCTCCCGCCCGCAGACGATCGGCGCCGCGCTCAGCGACTCCCCGGTCGGGCTGCTCGCGTACTCCGAGCTGTTCGAGAGCTTCGGCAACGGCACCTCGCTCGTGCCGCTCGAGACCGTCCTGGTCGAGGTGAGCGTGGCGTGGTTCGCCAACGCCGCGGCGGGGATGGCGCGCGGCTACCTCGAGGACGCCCGCGCCGCCGCCGAGCCGCGGGTCAGCCACGCGCGCACCGGCGTGAGCGTGTTCGCCGACGACTTCCAGACCATCCGGGTGCTCGCCGAGCGCGACAACGACCGGATCGAGCAGTGGACGCGGCACGAGCGCGGCGGCCACTACGCCGCCCTCGAGGTGCCCGAGGTGCTCGCCGGCGACCTGGTGGCCTTCTTCGCGTCCTGACCACGCGCAGCACGAAGGCCCCGGACCAGTGGTCCGGGGCCTTCGGTTGGTAGCGGGGGCAGGATTTGAACCTGCGACCTCTGGGTTATGAGCCCAGCGAGCTACCGAGCTGCTCCACCCCGCGTCGCAGGAACGAGGTTACGTCCCGGTGACCGCCAGGGCAAATCCGCTCCGCGTCGAGCACGACCTCAGGCGCGGGTGGCCGTCAGCAGCAGGTACTCCCACGCCATCGCGGCGCCCCCGTCGAGCTGCCGCCGGGCCAGGTCGACCAGCGCGGCGTCGAGCGCGGCCGTCCGCTCCGGGTCGGCGGCGTTGGCCTCGTAGGCCTTGAGCGTCGGGCCGTAGTGGTCGCGGAAGAAGTCGCGAAACTCCTCCGGGGTGGCGAACCGGTCGACCACCAGGTCCCGCCGCACGGCGCGGACGTCGCTCACCCGGTCGCCGAGCAGGCCGCGGACGTGGTCCTCGTCGCCCCACAGCGGCGGCGGGGAGGCGCCGGGCGGCGGGGGCGCGACGAACGGCTTCATCGTCGCGAACAGCTGCCCGATGAACCCCTGCGGCGTCCAGCTGAGCAGGCCGAGGCGTCCCCCCGGCCGCACGACGCGCACCAGCTCGTCCGCCGCCTGCTGGTGGTGCGGCGCGAACATCACGCCGACGCACGACAGGGCGACGTCGAACTCGCCGTCGTCGAACGGCAGGTGCTCGGCGTCGGCCTCACGCCAGTCGATGCCCTCGCCGTGGGCGGCCCGGCCCTGCTCCAGCAGCTCCGGGGTCAGGTCGCTCGCCACCACCCGCGCGCCGGCCTGCGCCGCCGGCACCGCCGCGTTGCCCGTGCCGGCCGCCACGTCGAGCACCCGCTCGCCGGGCCGGACGCCGACCGCCTTCACCAGCTCGGGGCCGAGCGAGGGGATCACCTCGTCGGCGACGGCGGCGTAGCGGCCGCTGGCCCACACCGCCCGGTGCTTCGTCTTCAGGGCGACGTCCGCCTGGTCCGTGATCGTCATGGTCTGTCTCTCCTCGTCCTCCTGCGCCGGGATGCCGGCTGTGGACGACGCTACGAAGGACGTACGGGCACACCCAGTTCCAGATCTGTACCGGCGGACGGCGCGGGTCTACCGTCGACGCCGTGGGCGCGCCGTACCGCCAGTTCTGCCCCGTGTCGAAGGCCATGGAGCTGCTCGACGAGCGGTGGACGCTGCTGCTCGTGCGCGAGCTCGTCATCGGCAGCGAGCGGTTCAACGACCTCCGTCGAGGTCTGCCCCGCATGTCGCCCGCGCTGCTGAGCAAGCGGCTGCACCTGCTGGTGCGCGCGGGCGTGGTCGACCGCGTCGTCGACGGGACCGACGTGCGCTACCGGCTCACCGAGGCCGGGCAGGAGCTGCGGCCGGTCGTCGAGGCGCTGGGCGCCTGGGGCACGCGGTGGATCGGCGACCTCGGCGAGGCCGACCTCGACCCCCACCTGCTGATGTGGGACGTGCACCGCAACGTGGCGGAGGAGAGCGTGCCGCCCGGCCGCACGGTGGTGCAGTTCGTGTTCTCGGACGTGCCGAGCACCAAGGCCCGGTGGTGGCTCGTGCTGACCCCTGGCGACACCGACGTCTGCGACGAGGACCCCGGGCACGACGTCGACGTGACGGTGACCGGCAGCCTGCGCGACCTCACCCGCTGGTGGCGCGGCGACCTGCCGTGGGCGTCCGCGCTGCGCGAGGGCGGCGTCGAGGTCCGCGGCCCGGGCCGGCTGGCCCGTGAGCTGCCCCGCTGGTTCCGGCTCTCCCCGTTCGCGGCCGTGCCGCGCGCCGCCGAGGGGGCCGTCACGGTCGTCCCGTGACGGCCCTCCCCCGGCGGTCGGGTGCAGGTCAGGGCGTGGTGGCAGTCCCCGCGATCTCGTCCTGCGCGACCGTCGCCGCCTCGATGGCGTCGGCCAGCTTCTCCTGCGCGTCGCCGTAGGCCGCGAAGTCGTTGGCGGCCAGCGCCTCCCGCGACTCCGCGAGCGCCTCGCCCGCGGCCTGCAGCGCCTCGTCGAGGCGCTGCTGCGCGTCGCCGGACGGCGTGCCCGCACCGTCGTCGGGCGGCGTACCCGGCTCGCCGTCGACCGGCGGGGTGCCGGCGTCCCCGGTGTCGGCACCCGAGTCGCCGCCGAACACCTGGTCGAGCGCCTCCTGCAGCGTGTCGGCGTACCCGATGTCGTCGCCGAACGCCACGAGGACCTTGCGCAGCAACGGGATCGACGTGCCCTCGGTCGAGCGCACGTACACCGGCTGCACGTAGAGCAGGCCGTCGGCGACCGGCAGCGTCAGCAGGTTGCCGAGCACGACGTCGGAGTTGCCGTCGCGCAGGCGGTTCAGGTCGAACTGCACGTTCGGTTCGGAGTTGAAGTCCGCCTGCACCTGCCCCGGTCCGGGGATCGCCGTGTTGCGGGGCATCTGGAGCAGGCGCAGCTGCCCGTAGCCCTCGGCCCGTTCGCCCGCGGTGGTGCCGGCGTCGGCGTCGACGGCGAGGAAGCCCGTCAGCACCGACGAGTTGTTCTGCTGCGTCGCCTGCGGGATGTAGCTCGACGTCAGGGAGAACGACGGCGAGTCCTGCGACGGCATCTGCAGCGTCAGGTAGTACGGCGGCTGCTTCGCGTCGGCCCGGGCGTCGTTCTGGCCCGTGCGGGTCGTCGGCTCCTTGGCCACCTGCCAGCGGTCCTGGCCGGAGAAGAACTCCCCCGGGTCGGTGACGTGGTACCGGCCGAGCACCTCGCGCTGCACCTTGAACAGGTCCTCGGGGTAGCGCAGGTGGCTCATCAGGTCGCTGTCGATCTCCGACATCGGCTGCACCGCACCGGGGAACGCCGAGCGCCAGGCCTTGAGGATCGGGTCCTCCTCGTCCCACGCGTACAGGTCGACGCTGCCGTCGTAGGCGTCGACCGTGGCCTTGACCGAGTTGCGGATGTAGTTGACCTCGCCCTGCGCCGCGACGACCGCGGACGAGGTCTGGGTGAGCCGGTCCGCGGTGGCGTCCTCGAGCGGCTGCAGGTCGGAGTACGGGTAGGCGTTGGTCGTCGTGTAGCCGTCGACGATCCACTTCACCCGGCCGTCGACGACCGCGGGGTAGGGGTCGCCGTCGAGGGTGAGGAACGGCGCCACCTTCTCGACCCGCTCGCGCGGCGTGCGGTCGTACAGGATCTGGGAGTCGGCGTTCACCGTGTCGGAGAGCACGATGTTCTGGTCGCGGAACTTGATCGCGTACAGCAGCCGGGTGAAGCCGTCGCCGATGCTCGGCCCGCCGTCGCCGGTGAAGGTGTAGTTCTGCTGCGCGGAGCCGTCGCCCTCGTCGGTCGGGTAGTCGAGCTCTCGCTGCTCCCCGCCGTCGGCGCCTCCGACGATCGAGAACTGGTGCGACATCTCGCCGAAGTAGATGCGCTGCTCGAAGTCGCCGAGCGGGCCGGACGAGGGGATGCCGGACTGGAAGAAGGCAGGCTCGCCGTTCACCGCGCGCTCGTTGCCGTAGGCGGCGACCACACCGAACCCGTGGGTGAACACGGTGTGGTCGTTGACCCAGTTGCGCTGGCGCGGCTCGAGCCCGCCGAGGTCGAGCTCGCGCACCGCGATGACGACGTCGCGCACCTCACCGTCGATCTCGTACCGGTCGACGTCGAGCGACTCGGGGAAGTTGTAGTACTGCTTGTTGCGCTGGAACTGCCGGTAGGTGGGGCTCACCACCGCAGGGTCGAGCAGGCGGATGCTGGCCGCCGTCTGCGCGTCCTGCGCCAGACCGCCCACCTCGCCACCAGCCTCGGACGGCTCGTAGCGCTGCACCTCGACGCCGTCGAGCCCGTACGCCGCCCTCGTCGCCTCGATGTTGCGCTCGAGGTAGGGCGACTCCTTGGTCTGCAGGCTCGGCCGGACGGTGAACCACTGCACCAGCGCCGGGTAGATCGCGCTCAGGCCGACGGCGGCGACGATCATCAGCACCAGGCCGTAGAGCGGGATGCGCCAGCCGGCGCGGGAGAACAGCGGCACCAGGAACAGCAGCGCCACCGTGATCGCGATCATCGCCAGGATCGTCTTGGCCGGGATGACGGCGTTCACGCCGGTGTACGACGCGCCGGTGATGAGCTCGCCGTCGACCGACAGCAGCGCGTAGCGGTCGAGCCAGTACGAGGCCGCCTGCACCAGCAGCAGCGCCGCGGCCAGCACGCTGATGTGGCGCCGGGCGGCCACCGTCGTGCGCGAGCCACCACGTGCCTGCAGCCGGATGCCCCCGTAGAGGTAGTGGGTCGCGATCGCGCTCAGCAGCGCGAGCACCAGCACCGCGACGGCGAACCCGGTGAGCATCCGCAGGAACGGCAGCGTGAACACGTAGAAGCCGACGTCCATGCCGAACTGGGCGTCCTGCTCGCCGAACGGCTGCCGGTTGAGGAACAGCAGCACGGTCTGCCACTGCTGCGCCATCGCCGAGCCGGCGAACAGCGCCAGGCCGCCGGGCAGCGCGACCAGCACCAGCCGGCGCAGGGGCTCCAGGCTCTCGCGGTAGCGGTCGAGACCCGCCTGCTCCTCGTCGACCGGCGCGTACACCGGCCGCGAGCGGTACCCGATCAGCAGGCTGGACGCCACGGCCGCCGCCATGACGAGCCCGCCGCCGACGAACAGCGCCACCTGCCAGGTGATCTTGGCGGTGTAGATGCCGCGGAAGCCGAGCTGGTCGTACCAGAGCACGTCGGTCCAGATGCCCGCCACCAGCGACAGCAGCAGCACGAGCGCACCGAGGATCACCAGCGTGCCCACCAGGGGCGAGCGGCGACCGGGCGGACGGGCCGGGCGGGCCGGGCGGGGTGGTGCGGCGAAGCTCACGAGCGGGTCACCTTCGATGCGTCGGGGACGGGCGGACGAGCGGGGAGGCGGACGCCTGGGGCGGCGGCCGGGTCGTGCTGCGGGGTGGCGGCCGGTGGGCCGGGCTGCCCCGCGTGCCAGGATCGACGGGTGCCGGACGACAGCGACCAGAGCGCCCCCGCGACCCCGGCGGGGAGCCCGCTCGACCGCGCCGTGCGCGAGCTCGAGCGCCACGTGGCCCGGGGCGGGTGGGACGGCCCGCTGCGGGTCTTCGCGCTGATCCGCACCGCGCAGGCGATGGCCGACGACCCGGCGCTGCGCGACCAGCTGCCGCCCGACCTGGTGGCAACGGCCGACGAGGACCCCACGAGCATCACCTCGATCGAGCAGGAGGGCCTGCCCGAGGGCGCGACGATCGAGGACGTGCTCGGACGCATCTCGTGGCCGCCCGCCGTGCACGGCGCGGCCGTGGTGGTCGAGCGCTTCGTGGTGCCGCCGGAGGCCGAGCGCGACCTGCCCGACGACCCGGACGCGGCGCTGGCGGTGCTGCTGGCCCACCCGCAGCGCCAGGACGTGCGGCTCGCCGTCGGCGTCCTGCGCGACGGCACGTCGTCGTGCGCCGTTCGCACGCGCGCGGCCGACGACGACGCGGCGGTGGGCACCGGCGCCGACGTCGCGCCGGGGCTGGTCGCGGCGCTGCTCGACACCCTGCGCTGACCGACCCCCCGCTGACCCGCCGTCACCGGCCTCACCCGGTGCAGGTCGGCAGGTCGGCGACCGCGGTGCGGTCCTTGCTCCCGATCGCCTCGACGGCGGCGCGGGCGTCCTCGAGGGTCTCGACCCGCACCACCCGCAGCCCGTCCGGCACGTGGCCGACGACCTCGTCGCAGTTGGCCGCGGGGGCGAGGAACCAGTCGGCACCGGCGTCGTCCGCGCCGACGAGCTTCTGCTGGATGCCGCCGATGGGGCCGACCGTGCCGTCGGAGTCCATCGTCCCGGTGCCGGCGATGCGCTCGCCGCCGGTCATCTCGCCCGGGGTGAGCTTGTCGACGATGCCGAGGGCGAAGATCATCCCGGCGCTGGGGCCGCCGATGTCCTCGATCCGGATCGAGACCTCGAACGGCAGCTCGTAGGTGGGGTCGATGAACACGCCCATCACGGTGCGGCCGTCGGCCTCGCTGGTGGGGAAGGTCGCCTCCGCCGGGGCGCCGCCGCGGGTGTAGCCGATGGTGACGTCGCCGCCCGGCTCGACCTCCTGCAGCAGGTCGCGCAGCTCGGGCAGGTCGACGACGGGCGCGCCCTGCACGGACGTGACGACGTCGCCGTCCCGGAGCACGCCCTCGGCGCCGGACCCGTCGGTGAAGCCCGCGACGGTCAGCGTCGTGGGCACCTGGATCCCGAGCTCGTCCATCGCGGCGACCGTCGCGGTCTCCTGCGAGGTCACCATCTCCTGGGCGTTCTGCTGGTCGACGTCCTCCTGGCTCACCGCCGGCGGGAACAGCTCCTCGGTGGGACGCACGGCCACGGCCGGGTCGAGCCAGCCGCGCACGACCTGCCAGACGCTGACCCGCGTGCCCGGGCCGCCCTCGACCCGCACGGTCAGCAGGTCGAGGCTGCCGGAGGTCTCGTAGGTCTCGCGGTCCTGCACGGTGATGAGCGGGGTGCCGTCGGGGGCCGACAGCACGTCGACGACGGGGCCCGGCCGCATCAGCGCGTAGGGCATCGGCAGCAGCGAGACGACCGCGAGCAGCACGACGGCAGCGACGCCGGCCAGCACCATCGCCCAGGTGCGCTGGTCCATCCGCGGCGCGGGCGGGGTGGAGCCGCTGTACGGGCCGTCCGGGTGCCCGGCGGGACCGTGCGGGTGCGTGGTCAGGTCGGGCGGTCGCGGGTCGGTGCCGTCGGTCGTCGACGCGACGGAGGCGAGGGGCGCGCCGGGACCGGTGGGCACGGCGGGCCCGGGCCAGGGCCCGGGCGGTGGGGTGCTCACTGGTCCTCCAACTCGTGCTGCCGCCGACCGTGCGGCGGTGCCCTGCGAACGGTGCCGGCGGACGGGAAGTTCCGGCGCCGCGGTGCGCCCAGCCTAAGCGGGCGAGCACCCGCACCGTCCGCCGGGACGCTCAGCGCCGGCGCCGCGCCCTGGCCTGCCGCCACAGCGCGGCGGTGCCGACGACCGCCACCGCGGCGCTCGCGGCCCCCACCACGGCATCGACGCGGTCGACCCGGCGGAGGGCGAGCGCGCGCCGCCCGCGCACCTGCTCGAGCAGGACGCCGAGGCAGGTCTCGTTGTCGTTCGCGGGCGTCCAGCCGGCCCCCCGGAGCCGCTGCGAGCCCACCACCCACGGGTGGACGACGTAGGACAGGTCGGCCGCCGGCATCGGCAGCACGCCGACCCGGTGCAGCCGCTCGGCGGTGGCGAACGCGAGGGTCGAGGGCAGCTCGACCCGGCGCATGCCGCTCAGCTGCTCGACGGTGCGGGTGTTCATCGACCCCGGCGATCCGACGGTCAGCGGCCCCTCCAGCCGCTCGACGACGGCGAGCGCCACGGCCGAGGCCAGGTCGTCGACGTGGCAGAACTGCCACGCCATCGCGTCGTCGCGCAGCACCAGCAGGCGCGGCGCCTCGAAGTGGCGGGTGAGGACGGTGTCGACCCCCGGACCGACCAGGGCGGCCGGCCGCACGCAGGTGACCAGCAGCCCCGGGTGGGCGCTGCGGGCGCGGGCGGCCACCGCCTCGACCTCGAGCAGGTCGCCCACGACGCCGTCGTCGGGCCGGGTCTGCAGCGGGGCGTCCTCGGGGACGGGGACGGGAGCGCCGGCCTCGGCCCCGTGCACCATCGCCGAGGTGACCACGACCAGGTGCTCGGCGCCGGCGGCGGCGGCCGCCGTGGTCACCGCCTGCGCCGCACGCAGCACCCAGGCGCGCCGCTGCGGCCCGAGCCGCAGCGCGGCCTCGAGGTCGTCGCCGGGGCTGAGGTGCACGACCGCGTCGACGCCGCGCAGGTGCTCGACCACGCCCGGGTCGGCGGGGTCGGCGAGCCGCCAGGACGCCTGCGGGTCGCGTCCGGCTCGGCTGTCGACCGCCCGCACCTCGCCGACCCGCGGGTCGGCGGCGAGCGCCGCGAGCACGGCCTCGCCGGTCGGGGTCGCGGCGTTCGTGACGGCCACGGCCAGGAGGCCGCGGCTGCGCCGAGAGCGAACGCCGCGCCGGGAACCCACGGGGCCTCCCCGGGTGTTGTCGTCGTGACCGGTGCGGGTGCCCGGTCCGGGCCGTTCTCGTGCAGGGCCATCATCGTGCAGGGTGGAGCGGCGGCGCGCAGCAGTTCGGCGCGGGTGGCACGTCCGGGCACCTGCGCCGCCCCGTACAGACCGAGGGTCACCGACAGCGAGGCAGGGAACCGACGTGGACGAGCGCGACTTCGACGACCGCGGGTCCGACGACGACCAGGAGCGCCGGCTCGCCGAGCTGATGCGCAGGCTGGGGTCCGGCGAGCTCGACGCCTCCGACCTGCAGCGCCTGCAGGAGGAGATCGGCGGCGCCCTCGGCATCCGGATCGACCCGGCGCAGATGCAGATGGCGATGGCGCAGGTGCAGCAGATGATGTCGGCGCCGAGCACCGGCCCGGTCAACTGGGACCTCGCCCGCGACACGGCCCGCAAGGCCGTCCAGGCGGGCGGCGACCCCTCCGTCGGCGAGACCGACCGCCGGCACGCGGTCGAGGCGCTGCGCCTCGCGTCGCTGTGGCTCGACCCCGTCACGACCCTGCCCGCCCCCGGCGCCACCGAGCGCGCGTGGTCGCGCTCGGAGTGGGTCGAGGCGACGATGCCGGTCTGGAAGGAGCTGAGCCTGCCGGTCGCGCAGCAGGTCGCGGCCGCCATGACCCGCACGCTCGAGCAGCAGATGGGCGACCAGATGGGCTCGCTCGGAGCGGAGGTGCCCGACCACGTCCGCGCGCTCATGGGCCAGGCCGGCTCGATGGTCGAGCGGATCGGCGGGTCGCTGTTCGGCGTCCAGCTCGGCCAGGCGGTGGGCACGCTCGCGGGCGAGGTGGTGAGCGGGTTCGACATCGGCCTGCCGCTCAGCCCGGCGGGCAGCACCGCGCTGCTCCCGTCCAACGTGACGGCGTTCGGCGAGGGGCTCGACGTGCCGGTCGAGGAGGTGCGGCTGTACCTCGCGCTGCGCGAGGTCGCGCACGCCCGGCTGTTCGGCCACGCGGGGTGGCTGCGGGCGCGGCTGCTGACCGCCGTCCAGGAGTTCGCCGCGGGCATCGAGATCGACGCCGGCGCGCTCGAGCAGGCGGTGCGCTCGGTCGACCCGAACGACCCGCAGGCCCTGCAGCAGGCGATCTCCGGCGGCCTGTTCGAGCCGGAGCGCACGCCGGCGCAGCAGGCCGTCCTCACCCGGCTCGAGACCACCCTGGCCCTCGTCGAGGGCTGGGTCGACCAGGTCACCGACGCGGCCGCGCGCGGTCAGCTGCCGTCGACCGCCCGCCTGCGCGAGGCGGTCCGGCGCCGCCGCGCGGTCGGCGGCCCGGCCGAGCACGTGCTCGCGACCCTCGTCGGGCTCGAGCTGCGGCCCCGCCGGCTCCGCGAGGCCGCCGCCCTGTGGGGCGCGCTCGAGGCCCAGCACGGCCTGGCCGCCCGCGACGAGGTGTGGGACCACCCCGACCTGGTGCCGGGCACCGACGACCTCGACGACCCGATCGGCTACGCCGAGGGGTGGGCCGAGCGGCGGCAGGCCTCGACCGAGATGGACGACGCGCTGCGCGAGCTGCTCGACGGCGGCTCCGAGCAGGCGTGAGCCTGCACGACGACGCCGTCCGGGTGCTGTCGACCTGGACGGCGCCCGACGACCGCCAGGAGCGGCTGCGGGCGGGCTACCTCGACCAGCTCGCCGCGCACGCGGACGCGGTGTGGAAGGCCGGGCCGCCGGAGCACCTGACCGCCTCGTGCCTGGTGCTCGACCCCGCGGGCGACCGGACGCTGCTCGTGCACCACGCGAAGGGCGGCTTCTGGGTGCAGCCGGGAGGGCACCTCGAGGCCGGCGACGCGACCCTGCGCGACGCGGCGGCAAGGGAGGCCCGCGAGGAGCTCGGCGTCGACGGGCTGGAGGTCGCGGCCGACCCGGTGCAGCTCGACCGGCACGCGCTGTCGTCGGCCTTCGGGCGCTGCCGCGAGCACCTCGACGTGCGCTACCTGGCCGTCGCCCCCGCGGACGCGCAGCCGCTGGTGAGCGAGGAGAGCCACGACGTGGCGTGGTGGCCCGTCGACGCGCTGCCGCCCGGCGCCGTGCCCGACCTGGTGCACGCGCTGGCCCTTGCCCGTGCCGCCCTCGCCCGCCACGTTCAGGTGGCGACCACCGACTGAACGTGGTGGGCGCGCCCCGTGGAGTGCGCGCCCGCCCCGTCAGGACGCCGGGACCGCGGCACCACCTGGTCGAGCGCCCGCAGCCAGTCGGCGAGCAGGTCGTGCACGTCCTCGAGCCCGACCGAGAGCCGCAGCAGTCCCGGGTCGGGACGCGCGTCGCCCTGCACCGGGCGGTGCGTGAGCGCGGCGGGGTGCTGCACCAGCGAGTCGACCCCGCCGAGCGAGACCGCGTGCGTGAGGAGCCGCAGCGACGACGCCACCCGCGCGGCGGCGTCGAGCCCGCCGGCGACCCGCACCGCCAGCACCGACCCGGGCCCGGCCAGCTGGGTGCCGACCAGCCCGTGCGGGTCGCGTCCCGGCACCGACGGGTGGTGGACGGCCTCGACCGCCGGGTGGTCGGCGAGCGCGGCGGCGAGGTGGGTGGCCGTGGCCTGCTGCTCGCGCACCCGCAGCGGCAGGGTCGCCAGGCCGCGGTGCAGCAGGTAGGCACCCATCGGGTGCAGCAGGGCGCCGGTGAGGGCGCGCACGGTCCGCAGCCGCGCCAGCACCTGCTCGCGACCCGGTGCGACCACGACCACCCCGCCCATCGCGTCGCCGTGGCCACCGAGGAACTTGGTCGCCGAGTGCAGCACCAGGTCGGCGCCGTGCCGCACCGGCTGCTGCAGCACCGGGGTCGCGAAGGTGTTGTCGACCGCCACCAGCGCGCCGGGGGCGTGCTCGCGCACGACCGCCACCAGCGCCTCGAGGTCGACCAGCTCCAGGGTCGGGTTGGCCGGCGTCTCCACGAGCACCACCCGCGTGCTGGGCCGCAGCGCGGCGACCAGCCCCTCGAGCGGGCAGCCCCGCGGGTCGGTGAAGGTGACCCGGGTGCCCAGCAGGTCGGTGGCGAGCAGGTGGTCCGAGCCGCCGTACAGCGGGCGGACGGCGACCACGTGGGCTGCCTCGCCGCCGCGCGCGCGCTCGTCCTGGCCGGCCGCGACCAGGACCGCCGACAGCGCCGCCATGCCGGTGCCGTAGGCGACGGCGCCGGCACCGCCCTCGAGGTCGGCGACGGCGTCCTCGAACCGCGCGACGGTCGGGTTCCACAGCCGGGCGTAGACCGGGGACGCGCCCGGCGCGAGGTCCTCGCCGCCGGCGAGCCGCTCGTAGCTGTCGCCGCCGGCCTGCACGTCGGGCAGCGGGTAGGTCGTCGACAGGTCGATCGGCAGCGCGTGCACCCCCAGGTCGCGCAGGTCGGCGCGGCCGGCGTGCACCGCGCGGGTCGACAGGGCGGGGTCGGGAGCGATCATGCGGCGACTGTGCAGCACCGACGCGTCCGCGAGGCCCAGGGCCGTAGGATCTTCGGCAACCTGGCCGATCGTCGAAGGAGCCACCGGTGGCACCGTCCGCACGCGCGTCCGCGCCGAACGACCGCGCGCCCGTCCTCGACGACGTCGACACCGTGCTGGTGCGCGAGCTGCGGCGCGACGGCCGGCAGACCAACCAGGCCCTCGCCGCGGCCGCCGGGGTCGCGCCCTCGACCTGCCTGCTGCGGGTGCGCGAGCTGCAGCGCCGCGGCGTGCTGCGCGGCGTGCACGCCGACGTCGACCTGGCCCGGGTCGGACGTCCGCTGCAGGCGATCATCGCGGTGCGGATGCGCGCCCACGTCAAGGAGCAGGTGCAGGCGTTCCGCGCCGAGGTGCCGCGGCTGCCGGGCGTGCTCGCGCTGTTCCACGTCTCGGGCAAGGACGACTACCTGCTGCACGTAGCGGTCGCCGACGCCGACGACCTGCGCCGGTTCGTCGTCGACCACCTGACCGGTCACCCGGCCGTCGGCCACACCGAGACCAACCTGGTCTTCGAGCACCTGCCCGGACGGGCGGACCCCCTCGACTAGTCCTCGCCGGCGACCGCCTCGACCTCGACCGCCTCGACCTCGACCGCCTCGACCTCGTCCGGGTCGACCTCGTCCGGGTCGACCACGTCGTCTCCCTCCTCGGTCGACGGCAGGTCGCGCCCGGCCGCCAGGCCCTCGAGGTAGCCGCGGGCGCGCTCGGTGCGCGGGTAGGCCTCGAGCAGCCGCCAGAACGCCGGGCCGTGCCCGGCCTCGAGCAGGTGCGCCAGCTCGTGCAGCAGCACGTAGTCGAGCACGTACTCGGGGGCGCCCTTCACCCGGTCGGAGATGCGGATCGACCCGTCGGCCGGGGTGCACGAGCCCCACCGGGTGCGCTGGTTCGAGACCCAGCGGACGCTGCTCGGGACGGCCAGCCCGCCGAGGTGGGCGCGGGACAGCGCGGTGGCCCGGGCCAGCAGCGCCTCGTCGCTCGGACGGCGCCGGCGCTCCTTCTCGGCCAGGCGGCGCGTCATCAGCGCCACCCACTCGCGCTCCTCGGCGCGGGTGAAGCGCGCGGGGATCGACACCACCACCGTGTCGCCCTCGCGGAAGGCGGTGACGCTGCGGCGGCGACGCCTGCTGCGACGCACCTCCACGTGCTCCATCAGCACACCGTAGACGCCGCTCCCGACGGTTCCGCGGCGCCGCGCACGGACCCGCCCGGCCCGGGTTGACGCGCTCTCCGCGGCGGCCCTAGGTTCTGGCACGACGAAGCCCCCGGTCACGGGGTGGTCCGGAGGGGAAGCCGGTCCGCCCAGCGGCGGGGGCTTCGTGCTGCCCGGGCACGTCCCTAGGCTGGCCCGCGTGCCGATCCCCGAGTTCGTCGCCGACCTGCGCCGCAAGGTGGGCACCGACCTGCTGTGGCTGTCCGGCGTGAGCGCCGTGGTGCTGCACGAGCACCGGGTGCTGCTCACCCAGCGTCCCGGCGGCCGGTGGACCGTCCCGTCGGGCATCCTCGAGCCCGGCGAGCAGCCGGCGCCCGCCGTGGTGCGCGAGCTGCGCGAGGAGACCGGCGTCGAGGTCGAGGTGCTGTCGCTCGTCGACGTGGTCGCCCAGGACCCGATCAGCTACCCGAACGGCGACCGCGCCCGCTACCTCGACCTGACCTTCCTGTGCGCGTGGCGGTCCGGCGAGGCGCACGTGGCCGACGACGAGAACGTCGACGTGCGCTGGTTCGCGCTCGACGACCTGCCGCCGCTCGACGCGCGCAACACCGAGCGGGTCACCCGCGCCCTCGAGCAGGACCCGGGCGGCCAGCCCTGGTTCGCCCGCTGACCGCGGGCGCAGCGGTCAGCGGCCCGTGAACCGCGGGGCGCGCCGCTCGCGCTGGGCGGCCAGCCCCTCCTGCAGGTCGTCGCTGGCGAGGGTGACCGCCTGCGCGAGCGCCTCCCAGGCGAGCGCGCTCTCGTGGTCGGCGTGGCCGCCCGCGCGCAGCGCGCGGGTGGTGAGCCGGGTGGCGACCGGCGCCCGCGACGCGATCGTCCGCGCGGTCGCGAGCGCGTCGTCCAGCACCTCGGACGCCGGGACGGCGCGCAGCGCCAGCCCGAGGCGCACCGCCTCCTCGCCGTCGACGAGGCGGCCGGTCAGCAGCAGGTCGCGCGCCACCTGCATCCCGGCCACCTCGGGCAGCGACCAGGTGGTCGCCATGCCCGGGTGCATCCCGAGCGCGGTGAACGGGACGCCGAGGCGCGCGTCGGTCGCCACCACCCGCAGGTCGCACGCGAGCGCGAGGGCGAGGCCGGCACCGATCGCGGCGCCGTTCACCGCCGCGACGGTGGGCACGTCGAGCGAGCGCAGCTGCAGCCAGTCCGAGTAGAAGGCGTGCATCCGCGCGCGCAGGCCGTCGACCCCGGCGTCGGCGCCGCTGCCGATCCAGGAGGTGTCGCCGCCGGAGCAGAACGCCGTGCCCTCGCCGGTGACCACGACGCAGCGCACCCCGGGGTCGGCGCGCAGGGCGGCCACCGCGCGCACCCACGACGCCGTCATCGCGGCGTCCATCATGTTGCGGCGCTCGGGCAGGTCGAGGGTGAGGACGGCGACGCCGTCGTCGTGCCGCTCGAGCCGCAGGTGCTCCAGGTCCGGGTTCTGCGAGGTCACGGCGGGCACCCTGCCACACCCCGCGACGCGCCCGGCGGGCGTGCTCGATTCGTGCTCAGCCCGTGCTCGGCTAGGGTGGACGGCGATCCTGGCCCAGGGTGAGACCAACCCCCGGCCGGACGGGCAGCGTCCGCAACCGGCGGAGCGCACCGCCGCGCCGGACCAGGACACCCGGAGAGAACGAAGGAGCGTGCCCCATGGCTGAGACCTGGAAGGGCGATTTCTACTGCGTCAAGTGCAAGGAGAAGCGCGAGGCCGAGGGGAACGTCGTCGAGACGAACGGCCGCCGCATGGCGAAGGGGAAGTGCCCGGTCTGCGGCACCAACCTGAACCGCATCCTCGGCAAGGCCTGATCCTCACGGCCTGAGCGGGGTCCCGCCCCGCGAGCCTCGACGGCCGGTACGCACCTCGGTGCGTGCCGGCCGTCCGCACGTCCACCCTCCGCGCACCGACGTGCCTGTGGACGGCAAACGACACCGAACGCCTCCACCTGGCAGCATCCGGCCATGGAGTTCCGGCTGCGTCCCGGCCTGGCCCGCGCCTGGCGCGCCCCCGGCCGTCTGCAGGTCGGTCTGCAGCCCGACCGCGCCCTCGTGCTCGACGGCCTGACGGCCGGCGACGAGCGGCTGCTGGTCGCGCTCGAGGAGGGTCTGCCCGACCGCCGCCACCTGCACGCCCAGGCCGCGTGCTGGGACGTCCCCGCCGACCGCGCCGACCACCTGGTCGCGCTGCTGGCCGCCGCGGGGGTCCTGCTCCCCGTCGGGGGTCCGGTGACCCAGCCCGGGAACGACGAGCGCCTCGCCGCGGTGGCGGACGCCCTGGCGCTCACCCGCCCCGTCGCGGACGGCTGGGCCGTGCTGGCGCGCCGCGGGCGCGCGGTGGTGC
>NZ_BAAHAF010000128.1:0-1513 GCF_054777815.1 Angustibacter speluncae
ACCGCGGCGCCGGCGTCGCGCTGGCGCAGCGCACCGCCGAGGGCGGCGGCCTGCCGCTCGACGACGGGACGCCGGGACCGGCCGGCGGCCTGCGCGGCGTCGTCGTCCGGGTCGGGCTCGAGCACCAGGACGAGCAGGTCGCGGTCGAGGTCCCACCCGAACCCGCGGGCGTGGGCGACCACGTCCGGGTCGTCGGCCTGGCGACCGGCCAGCAGGTCGCGCAGGTGGTCGGCGCGGTAGCGGTCCTCGACCGCGGCCACCGCCAGGTCGCGCGTCACCACCAGCGCGCACACCGTGGCGCTGCGCTGCACCGCGACGAGGTCGTCGTCGTCGAGCTCGCGGTCCGTCGCGAAGACGGCGAGCCGGCCGTGGTCGAGCCCGCGCGCACCGATCTCCGCGACCGCGTGCGAGCCGTGCAGCCCGAGCGCGAACGAGGCGTCCTCGGTGCGCAGCCGCCCGGTGCGGTCGGCCCACGGCCCGGAGCGGACGGCGTCGAGGCCGGCGTCGTCGCCCGCCTGCGCGACGAGCCTGCCGTCGGGGGTGGTCACCACGACGGCCACGTCGAGCTGGTGCGCGAGCGCGTCCGCGACCGCCTCGAGGCCCCCGCCGGACAGCACCACGTCGACCAGGACGCGGTGCACGTGCTCGGTGCGCGCGGCGCCGCCGGTGCGGCGGGTCACCTGCTCGGACAGGACCTCGGTCATCACCTCGGTGAGGACGTCGTCGAACGACACGTGCGGCTCGACGCCCAGCACCGGCAGCCCCAGCCGCTCGGCCGCCGCCAGGGCGGCGTCCGGCAGCGCGTCGAGGTAGCGACCCAGCTTCACCGCCAACGCGGCCACCTGCCGCTCCGCCAGCGCCTCGACCACCTCGACCAGCTGGTCCGGCGCCTCGCGGACGCTGTACCCGGTGGTGAGCAGCAGCTCGCCGGGCCGCACCCACGCCTGCACGTCGGGCACCTCCATGACGTTCACCCGCGTCACGGGCCGGTGCAGGCCCGCCGCCCCGGCCAGGACGCGCGCGCCCGCCAGGGACGGCGTCGCCAGCACGCGGGTGAGCGGGACGCCGGCGTCGGCGCCGGTCGGCACCTTCTGCGGGTCACCGGGCCCACGGTTGGCAACTTTCCCCATGGGGTGCACCGTAGCGCTGCACCTAGCGTCCCCGGCATGCCTCGCGACGAGACGCCCGTGCCGCGGGTCCCGGTCGCGGCGTCCGGCCTGCTCGCCGAGGTGCTCGACGGTCCGCCCGTCGACGCGCTGGTCGTCGCGAGCGGCCGGCTCGCCGCCTACCTCACCCACCCCGCCCGAGGCGGCGACCGGGTGGTCGCCGTCGTCTCGCGCCGCGCCACCTGCCCCGCGAGCGGGCTGGTGCTGCCCGACCACCGCGCCCCCGTCGACCTGCTGCCGGTCGGCACCCGGGTGCGGCTCGCCGACGGCTCGCTGCGCGCGCCGTCCCTCCGGCTCGTGGTCGGCGTAGGCCTCCGGGAACCCCGACCGCTGCACCTCCTGGGCGG